>CACYLQ010000065.1 GCA_902775195.1 uncultured Pseudobutyrivibrio sp. | reverse complement strand
AATCTTCCATCACGGAATGCGATAAATAAATCTGAAACATCAGGAGCATCTCCTCTGTATACTCTGTATGCAAACCATGCAATACCGACCTCAAATAGAGCTGATACTAAACCACCAACAATGACTAACACTGAAGTAAGTGGAGATGTTGTTGGCACATATTCTACTCCTGCTAGTGTTGCCTGAATAGTTGCTATTGAACTAGGTACCTGTGCAATACAAACAATCAATCCACTAAGAATTGATCCTAAAAACAGGATACCTACAACTGGCCAGTAATTAGCCTTAAGTGCAGCTCTTGCGTTTGACTTAATTTCTTTTCTTGGAAACATAACTCTTTTTCTCCTTTTCTAATTTTTAGTGAGCTTCAGCCCAGTTCTTTCCAGCATTCATATCTATTTCTAGTTTTACTGAAAGGGCCGCTGCGTTTTCCATTTCGTCACGGATAAGTTCCTCCACCTGAGAACGCTCTGATTCTAAGGTCTCAACTAAAAGCTCATCGTGAACCTGTAACAACAGTTTGGATTTAAGATGCTCATTAAGCAATCTGTCATGTACCTTAACCATGGCTATTTTGATGATGTCTGCAGCTGTTCCCTGGATAGGTGAATTCATCGCTACTCTTTCACCAAACTGTCTGGTCATAAAATTAGAAGATGAAAGCTCTGGAATTGGTCGACGTCTGCCATACATGGTAGTTACGTATCCCTTTTCTTTGCCTTCTGCCTTCAGGCCTTCCAAAAATACATGCATCTTAGGATATGCAATGAAATAATTGTCAATGTATTCCTGGGCCTCTCCCCTGCTTACATCTATATCCTTAGCAAGTCCAAAAGCACTGATACCATAAACGATACCGAAGTTAACTGCCTTTGCCCTGCGACGTTGCAAATCCGTAACCTCATCAAATGGTGTAGAAAACACCAGTGATGCTGTGGAACGGTGAATGTCCTGTCCTGCCTTAAATGCACCTATCAGATTGTCGTCACCAGACATATGTGCCAACACCCTAAGCTCAATCTGAGAGTAATCCGCATCTAAGAAAACATAACCGTCCTTTGGATGGAATACCTTTCTAATCTCTCGTCCAAGCTCCATTCTGATTGGAATGTTCTGAAGATTAGGTTCGGTAGAACTGATTCGTCCTGTTGCAGTGACAGTCTGCATAAATGTAGAACGAACTCTGCCATCTGAATCTACGGCGTTTGCAAGGCCATCAGCGTATGTGCTTTTCAGCTTTGCCAACTGTCTATATTCTAATATATCACATATTATAGGATTTGTAGAGGAAAGTTCTTCCAAAACATCGGCAGCCGTTGAATAACCTGTCTTTGTTTTCTTTCCACCCTGAATTCCAAGCTTCTCAAAAAGTACGATTCCAAGCTGCTTTGGAGAGTTGATATTAAACTCTTCACCGGCCTGTTCATAAATACTCTTTTCAAGCTCTGCGATTCTAACTGCAAGCTTATCACCAAATTCTGAAAGAGCTTTTACATCCATGGCGATACCTGCAATTTCCATATCAAAGAGTGTATATACTAAAGGAAGTTCGATATCATCATAGATATTAAGCATTCCTTCTTCTTTTATTTCTGCAATAAGCTTTTCAAAGGATGCGAAGGCAACGTATGCGTTGTAGCAAGCATAAGTTGTTACAGCATCGAGCAAGCTGTCATCCTCTAATGCAGCCTCTAACTTTTTCTTTCCGAATAAGTCTGCTGCAGCTGGAATGATAATAGAAAGCACTTCCCCTGCCACATCATCTGCAGTGTAATCATTCTTTGTAGGATTAAGAAGATATGCTGCTACTCCTACATCACAGGCTGATGGGAATATAACTGCCTTACCGCCGTTGTTATAAACAGCAGCCTTTTCTTCATCATTAAGGAGCGCATAAATAATATGCATGGCGTTCTTTAAATCCCAAAAGCATAGCTTAACACCTGCTGCACTTACTTCCATAAGCTTGTGTGCAACGTAATCAGGTGTAATAAAGCCTGCGCAATCTACATATATAGTAGATTCTCCTACTGATAAAGCTACACCCTTGATAGTCTTATCAGCACCTGCCATGATATTTGCACCGATGAAGTCTTTTCCACTCTTCTTTAAGTCTGTAAAGAAGTTTTCCACATCTGAAAGGTCAGATATCCTCTTAAAGGTTTCTGAAGTGGTGTCCTGAACCTTTGAAGTGGTAGTGCTTTCAAATCTAGGTAAAAGCTTTTTAAGCTCATATCTCTTACAAAGAAGGTATGCCTCTTCGGTAAATATGTTTTCCAGCTTTGTGCTGCCTTCATCTAGCTCAATAGGAGCCTCAAGGCTAATAGTTGCAAGCTCCTTTGAAAGAACAGCCTGGTCCCACTGCTCAATAAACTTTTCAACCACCTTGGATTTTTTCATTTCATCCACATGCTCATGACATGCTTCGATAGAACCATATTCAGCTATCCACTTAAAGGCAGTTTTTTCTCCTATCTTTTCAACACCAGGAATATTATCAGAAGAATCTCCCATAAGAGCCTTAACATCGATATACTGCTTTGGTGTTACTCCATAGGCTTCCTCAAAGTCCTTAGCGTAATAGTTGATAACTTCTTTAGTCTTTACAAGAGCAATCTTTACTTTATCAGTAGCAAGCTGAAGTAAATCTCTATCTCCTGATACGATAGTGACATCAAAGCCACGCTCTTCGCCCATACGAGAAAGTGTGCCAAGGATGTCATCTGCTTCCCAGCCTTCCTTTGTAACAACAGGAATTCCCATAGCCTTAAGCATTTCCTGGATACGAGGGATCTGCTCCTTCAGCTCTGGAAGCATAGGCTTACGCGTGCCCTTGTATGCATCAAACATCTTGTGACGGAAGGTTGGTGCATGTACGTCGAATGCAACAGCGAAATGGTCTGGCTGTTCATCCTCTATAAATTTGAACATCATATTCAAGAAACCAAAAATGGCGCCGGTGTGTTCTCCGGCGCTATTTGTAAGGTCTGGGACTCCGTAGAATGCCCTGTTTGCAATACTATGTCCATCCATTAATAATAATTTCATAACATTAGTCCTAGTCTTTCTAAATTTTACGCTTGTTACGTGAACAAGCTTGTGTTTAGATTGCACGAGTTTCGTTAGCGAGCCATGCGTTTTCCTCTTCTGTGAGGTATGGCTTGAGTGTTTCGCGAACCATTGCGTGGTAGTCGTTAAGAGTCTTCTTTTCGTATTCTGTAAGCATCTCTGGAATAACTGCATCCAATTCGTATGGGCAGTATGTGATTGCCTCGAAATGACGGAACTCACCGTATTCTGTAGTCTCGCCTGGTACGCAAAGAAGCTCGTTTTCGATACGGATACCGAAGCCGTCTTCAATGTAAAGACCTGGCTCGTCTGTTGTAATCATGCCTGGCTGGATTTCTGCTGATGGTCCACCATTAACAGTTCTCCAACGGAAGTTGTTAGGTCCTTCGTGTACGTTAAGGATGTGACCTACACCGTGGCCTGTACCACATCTGTAATCAAGTCCCATATCCCAAACTGGTCCACGTGAAAGGATGTCAAGGTTTGCACCTGTAGCTCCCTTAGGGAAGTTTGCAGCCATAAGTCTTAAGTGGCAACGAAGAACTACTGTATAGTATTCCTTCATCTGCTGTGTAAGCTCGCCAAGTGCGATAGTTCTAGTGATATCTGTAGTACCTTCGAGGTAGTGGGCTCCTGAATCAACAAGCAAGAATCCCTCTGGTTTAAGGGTTGCTTCAGAACCTGGCTTAGCACTGTAATGCATCATTGCAGCGTTTGGTCCGTAAGCAGAAATAGTGCCAAATGAAAGGTCCACAAAGTTTTCCTGCTCCTTACGTCTAGCCTCGTAGTAGTCAGAAGCTGTGATTTCTGTCATTGGAATCTTGCCAACGTTTTCCTTGATGTATTTGATAGCCTTTGTACAAGCTACGCCATCCTTAATGTGGGCAATGCGTGTGTTCTTGATTTCTGTTTCGTTCTTGATAGCACGCATAAGCTCTGATGGGTTCTTTCCATCGATAATCTTAGCTGAGCCCTTAAGAGCCTTAACAAGGTTGTAGTTAACAATGCTCTCATCAAGAAGTACTCTTCTGTCTGCCATATCAGCGCTCTGCATGTAGTGATATACCATATCGTATGGATAAAGCTTAACGCCGTTTTCGTTGAGGTAGCTCATAGCCTCCTCTGGCCAGTTTGTTGTATCTGTAAATAAGATGATGCTGTCATCTGTAATAAGAAGGAATGAAAGGAAAACTGGTACGTTGTCGATATCATTTCCTCTAAGGTTCATGATGTAAGCAATATCGTAAAGACATGTAATAAGATGTGCATCTGCCTTCTTCTTTTTCATATCTTCTCTGATGCGACTAACCTTTGACTGCATAGTCTCGCCAGAGAATTCATCTGCAAGTACCCATGTAGTAGCCTTTGGAAGTGCAGGTCTGTCCTCCCAAATCATATCTACTAAATCTTCTGTGGTAGCAAGCTCGCCACCCTTTTCCTGAGCGATATCAAAATATCTTGCAGCATTCTTAGCTGAAACGCATCTTCCGTCAAAGCCAAGACAACCACCTGATGGGAAGTTGTTTTCGATAAATTCGTTAACCTCTGGAACGTTTGGCTCGCCCATGCGCTCTAAGATTACCTCTGAACCAGCAATCTGCTTTGCAGCCTGAACGAAATATCTGCCATCTGCCCAAAGATGTGCTTCTGTAAGTGTGATTACAGCTGTACCAGCTGAACCTGTAAATCCTGTAATATAGCTACGTGCCTTAAAATGCTCTCCTACATATTCTGATGAATGAAAATCGTCTGTTGGGATGAGGTACATATCGATACCTCTCTCTTTCATTAAATCACGCAAAGCTGCGATTTTCTCATTAGTTGTCATCTTCTTTTTATCTCCTTACTATCTTTTACTTCATCCTTTTCAGGGATTTCTGCTTTTTTTCTATTTTCGGAAAGCTTATCAAAGAAATGCTTTCCCTGTTCTGACAAATCATCATAATTAAAATCATAATTTTTGTCACAGGAATTATTAATTAAAGCTGAGCCCTCATCGCTATTTGATAAGTTCCATATGCATGATGAAAGATTATACTCATCCAATAAATCATCCCATCTTGCTGCTTCGTGTTTGTCCAAATCGCCAACATCATCAGCTGAATAATAGCTGAATTGTGAAATAAATACAGGCAAACCTTCCTCTAAAGCATTGCTAAGTGTATTTCTATCCCTTGACTTCTGTGTTCTAGCGTTGAAATGATATGTATACATAATATTAGTACCGAATGCATCTGAATCTAATGGATCAGCTAAAGCTGAATCTAAATCAGTGCATCCATCTGGTGTTCCAACAAGAATAAGTGCAGTCCCGTTAACACGTCTTATTACTGGAATAACTTCTTTTGCATATGCCTTGATATCTTCCCAGGTAGTATCATCATTTGGCTCATTGCAAATTTCATAAATAACGTTTTCATTTGATTCGTATTTACGAACCATCTCTCCAAAGAACTGTATAGCCTCTGATTTATACTCGTTAGGATTAGCATCGTTTAATGTGTGCCAATCTAAAATAACGTACATTTCATTATCAGTGGCTGCCTGAACTGCCTCATCAATGATTTTCTTAAGTTCCTGTTGTTTGTCAGCTCCTGCCACACAATATCCATCATAATCACTGGTAAATAAAGCCAGTCTGATTACGTTGATTCCCAAATTTGATTTGAGAAACTTTATAGAATCTGCAGAAGCAAAATCTGGGTACCAGCTAAGATTATTAGTGCTGATGCCTGTAAGTCTTACTTCATTTCGAACTTCGTCATAAAGCTTTCCATCTTCAACATGAATGGCGCCATAATAATCCAGCTGTTTATCAGTTTGGATGACAGACTCCGCCAGTTCCTTTTCTTTAGCCTCTTTTTCAGCCTCTTCCTGTGCTTTTTTGTCTGCCTCTTCTTTGGCTTTCTTAAGCTCTTGTTCCTTCTTAGCGGATTCGTCCTGTTTCTTTTCCTTTATAACAAGCTTAGG
The DNA here is from genome assembly GCA_902775195.1 of uncultured Pseudobutyrivibrio sp. Classification (GTDB taxonomy): domain Bacteria; phylum Bacillota; class Clostridia; order Lachnospirales; family Lachnospiraceae; genus Pseudobutyrivibrio. Next base: position 17,595 of record CACYLQ010000065.1, on the reverse strand, counting down.
CTCTTCTTTTGCAGGCTCCTTCACCTGTTCAGTTTTAGCTTCGCTGGTTTCAAGCTGCCAAGGGAAAGTAACCCTGCCCTTAACAAGGCTGATTCCAAAAACACCGCCAACAATAACTATAGCAAGAACTATTACAAGTATGACTGTTAAGAACTTCTGCTTCTTACTAACCATTGTAATCCTCCCAATTAGTCAAATGATATAGTAGCCTCTCCATTGTGTGAGTACTGAATGTAGTCGTAAAGACGTGAGCTTGTAAGCAAATCAAGGGCCTCTAAATCGAAGTCATAATCTGCAAAATCCACCTCATCGATAAACTTATCTAATTCCTCGTTGCTGAGAGAATTAACATATTCTTTTATTTCTAATATTGTTTTTCCTGTTAAATCGTACATATAAAACCTCTTTTCTAATCTGTAATTAATTATTCTCTATGGGACATATTTTACTACAATCTATGGCTTTAAAAAAGATGATTTTATTGTGAATACTATTGATATAAATAGTTATATTTGCTAACGTATTAGTGTAGGGATGAATCAACAAGCTTTTTAGAAGCTAGTTAGGATAATGTATTATGAAAAAGAAACCAAAACTATCTAAAAACGTTTGTAAAGATGTGGTATTATGCCGTACAACTAACAGACAGGTATCTAATCGCACATCTGATTTGCTTTTGGAGCAGTCAGTAGCGTTTTCTAAATCTTTCCAGCCCATTCCATTTTTCCTTCGTAGAAAATACAATGGTGCTCGTCAGTTTTATATTATTTCAATCAGCAGAATTCAATATTCTAAGGCTAGACACGCTCTCACTTTGCTGGAGGAGCGCGATTTAAGCAGATTATGGTTAAATGTGATTTAAAAATAACAACAAAATAGAATTTCTAAAAAGCGTCAGCAATGATGCTTTCTTTATTTACTTATGAATGCATATAGGAGGGACGATATGCAAGTTGCCATTAAAAAATGGGGAAATAGTCAGGGGATTATTTTGCCAAAAGAAATCATGGAATTAATGAATGCTAAAATAGGTGATGCATTGGATGCAGTTATTGATAATGGTAAATTAACTCTACAACCTGCCAAAAAACAATTTACACATAAGACTCTTGAAGAAAGAATGGATGAAACAGGATTACAGCTTTCTTTTGGTCATGAGATAGATTGGGGCGAAAGCAGAGGTAGTGAATTGTGGTAAGCCAAGGAGAAATTATTAAAGTTGAAGGCATAAAAAACCATTTATTAGTTGTTAGCCGTGATATAATTAATGAAAATGAAGTTTGCATTGTTATTCCTTTAAGTAACAAATTTAGTGAATCTGTCACTCATATTAAAAATTCATTTTCTAAAGATTTACTTATTACAGAACAGCTAAGATATATTGATTTAAATACACGTTTCTATAAAAAGCTTGGGACTTTACCACTAAATGAAATGCAAAATATAATAGATGTTATACAGGGATTATTCGATATTTTTTGATTCAGTACAAATTATAGCAAAGTAGGAGGTATTGACTAACATGAAAATCGGTTTTATTGGAACAGGTAACATGGGTTCTGCCATGATGGGCGGTATGATTTCTGCTGGTATGGTAGAGGCCGAGGATGTGATGGCCAGTGATATTTTTCAGGCCGCTCTTGATAAAGTTAGCGAAGATTTTGGTGTGAGGACCAGCACTAACAATAGAGATACTGTTGAATTTGCTGATATAGTATTTTTAGCAGTTAAGCCTCAATATTTAGCCCATGCAATAGATGGCATCAAAGATATGGACTTCAGTGATAAGATTGTTGTAAGCATCGCTGCAGGCCAGTCACTTGAAAAACTTTCTGAGCTATTTGGCAAGGAGCTTAAGCTTATTCGTGTAATGCCTAACACTCCTGCTCTTGTAGGTGAAGCCATGAGTGCTCTTAGCCCTAACGAACTGGTATCTGACGAGGAAGCAACAGATATTCTAAAGCTCTTCGAATCCTTCGGAAAGGCTGAGATTGTACCAGAAAAATTGCAGGATGCTGTTGTAGGAATCAGCGGTTCTTCACCTGCCTATGTATTTATGTTTATAGAAGCCTTAGCAGATGGCGCCGTAGCAGAAGGCATGCCACGTGCACAGGCATACAAATTTGCAGCACAGGCCGTTCTTGGCTCTGCAAAATTGGTTCTTGAAACTGGGGAACATCCTGGCGTGCTTAAGGATCAAGTTTGTTCTCCAGGTGGCACTACCATCGAAGCAGTGGCTACACTTGAAGCACTTGGCTTTAGAAATGCAGTTATTGAAGCTGAGAGAGTTTGTATTGATAAATCTAGAGAATTGTAAAAATATAACTGATGAGGGGTATTTGTAGATACAGCCCTCATCAGTCACCTTCGGTGACAGCTGTCTCGCCTCCCGGCTCGGTCGTTGCTAAACAGGCTCCACTGGAGCCTAGCAACCCCCAAAGGGGGAAGCCTTTTTTTACATTGTCACATAAACTGGAAGTCCATCCTTATACTCAAGCTCCGGTTCCCCAAGAACTAGAGGCTTTAGGTATTCTATCATAACCATAGCGCCAGTAACACCATCTTCAGCGAACTTAACACCATGCTTACCAAGCTCTACAGATTCTTCGATATCTGTAAGTGAGCTGATGTGAGCTGCTGCACGCTGAAGTACATTTACCTCGATAGAACGGCACTTGCAACCAAGTCTGTCCTTAACAAGATATTCAAGAGTCTTTCCTGCACCTGAAAGCTGAGCATGTCCAAAGTTATCAAGAGTTCCTGTTGATGCTGAAATATATTCTCCTGCTGCATCACGAATACCCTCTGAAACTGCAACAACGATGTTTGTCTTTTCCTTAAGAAGACGAGACAAATCGTTAACAAAAATCTCTGTGTTAAATGGCACCTCTGGTAAGTAGATTAAATCAGGGCCTGCACAATATTCGTTTCTGGCAAGTGATGTAGCTGCTGTAAGCCATCCTGCATCACGTCCCATTACTTCGATGATAGTTACGCTAGGTGAATTGTAAATCTTAGCGTCGTATACTACTTCCATTGTGGTAGTAGCAATGTATTTAGCTGCCGAACCAAAACCTGGTGTATGGTCTGTGACACAAAGGTCGTTATCAATTGTTTTAGGGACTCCAATAAATCTGATGTGTGAATCGATTTGTTTTGCGTATGCAGAAAGCTTATCAACGGTATCCATAGAATCATTACCGCCGATGTAGAAAAATGCGTCGATATTGTATTTATCGAACTGCTCAAAAAGATGCTTGTAAATAGGATCATTTGACTCAACACTAGGTAGCTTAAAGCGACATGAACCTAAAAACATAGCAGGTGTTGTCTTAAGTTGTTTAATAAAGTTTGGATCTGAATTTGCGATTTTTCCAAGGTCGATGACATTATCATCTTTGATACCGAGAATTCCGTTTAAGGAACCGTAGATATTATCGTATTTTGAGGCGAGTGCTCCCTCGATGACACCAGCAAGGCTGGCATTGATTGCAACAGTAGGACCGCCTGACTGTGCGACGATTGCGTTACCCATGATATATCCTCCCATCGATTGCTCTAACGAGCTTACTAATGGTTATTCTACCATAAGTAGATGGGAGGATGAATAGGTATTTTCATATTATTCCATCTTAGCTAAGATAAGCTTTTCCAAATATGCGATACGCGCGCATACTGTAAAGATTTTAGCTGCCTGCTCTAGCTCTTCGATTGGTGGAAGTGATGGAGCAAAGCGGATGATTGAATCAGCTGGATCCATGTGGTATGGGAATGGTGCTCCGGCTGGTGTAAGCTTAACACCTGCCTCTGATGCTAAATCTACGATACGAGTAGCTGTTCCCTTAGGCGCCTCGAATGTGATAAAGTATCCACCCTTTGGTGAAATCCATGAACCACATCCTGGACCTGTTAAATCCTCTTCCATTGTCTTGATAACAAGCTCAAACTTAGGACGAAGAATCTTTGCATGTCTTTCCATGTGCTTAGATACTGATTCCACATCCTGGAAGTATCTGGCATGGCGAAGCATGTTGATTTTATCAAATCCGATTGTCTGAACTGTAAGTGTCTTCTTAAGCTCTTCACGGTTGTTGTGGTTGCAAGCGATTGCAGCGATACCGCCGCCTGCAAATGTAATCTTTGATGTAGATGCAAATTCAAATACAAGATTTGGATTGTCTGCTTCCTCACACTCGTGAAGGATATTTAAAATCTTGCTCTTTTCCTTGTAAAGGTGATGTACCGCATATGCGTTATCCCAGAATACTCTGAAGTCCTTAGCTGCTGGCTTAAGGTTAGCCATACGTCTAACAACCTCATCCGAATATACGATACCCTGTGGATTAGAATATTTAGGTACGCACCAGATACCCTTGATGCTGTCATCTGCAGCAACTAAGCCTTCGATAACATCCATATCTGGACCGTCCTCGTTCATAGGAACGTTAATCATATCAAATCCAAAATGCTGTGTAATAGCAAAATGTCTGTCATAACCTGGAACTGGACATAACCATCTTACTCTCTCAAGCTTGCACCATGGTGTGCATCCATCGAAACCAAACATGTAACCACGAGCAACTGTATCAAACATGATATTAAGTGATGAGTTACCGCATACAATAACCTGCTCTGGCTGGCAATCCATAATTTCTGCCATAAGATGCTGTGCCTCTACGATACCTTCAAGCTGGCCGTAGTTTCTAGTTTCTACACCATTCATACACTTCATAAGTGACTTTCCATCAAGGATATCGAACAGTGGCATAGAAAGGTTGAGCTGCTCAATTGATGGCTTGCCGCGGCTCATATCAAGCTTTAAGCCTTTTGCCTGCCATGCTACATACTCTTTTCTGAGTAGCTCCTTTTCGGCTGCTAATTCTTCGGGTGACATTTCGCTGTACTTCTTCATTTTGGTCCTCTCTCTCTTTTAGTGGGTTCTTATATATTCTAAATAATCTTTAATTTGCTTTTCATAGCCAAGGTCCCCTGGCTTGTAGAAATCCCCAATCTCAAGCCCCTCAGGTAGATACCTTTGGTGTGAAAAATGATTTGGGAAATCGTGTGCGTATTCATATCCAATACCATGACCAAGCTTGCCTGCTGATTTGTAGTGAGCATCCTGAAGATGGGTTGGAATTGGTCTGGTAGTGTTGTTTTTTACCTCCTGCATAGCAAGGTCAATGGCTCCGTAGGCTGCATTTGACTTTGGTGCGCAGGCCACATAGGTGGCTGCATGAGATAAGATAATCTGGCATTCTGGCATGCCGATGCGTTCTGTTGCAAGGAATGCTGATGTGGCAACCACAAGGGCCTGTGGGTCTGCGTTTCCAACATCCTCTGATGCGCATATACAGATACGTCTTGCTATGAATTTAGGATCCTCTCCTGCGTATAGCATTCTTGCCAGATAATATACTGCCGCATCTGGGTCGCTACCTCTCATACTTTTAATAAAAGCAGAGATGGTGTCATAATGATTATCGCCATCTTTATCGTATTTGATAACTCTTCTTTGGATACATTCGCTGGCAACATCGATGGTGATGTGAATCTTACCATCCTCAGATCTGTCTGTAGTAAGAACGCCTAGCTCTATAGCTGTAAGAGCGCTTCTGGCATCTCCGTTTGCTATATCTGCTAAAAATTCCAGTGCGTCATCATCAATAATGGCATCATAGCTGCCTAAGCCCTTTTCATTATCTGTAAGAGCTCTCATAATAAGAGTCTTTATATCGCTGGCGTCCAGTGGCTTAAGCTCAAATATAATGGAACGGGAAAGAAGCGCACCGTTTACCTCAAAGTAAGGATTCTCTGTGGTGGCTCCTATCAATATGATTGTACCGTCCTCAACAAATGGTAGCAGGTAATCCTGTTGTCCTTTATTAAATCTGTGAATCTCGTCTATGAATAATATGGTTTTCTTGCCATAAGCTCCAAGAGTTTGCTTGGCACCCTCGACCACTGCTTCCATATCCTTTTTTCCAGATGTAGTGGCATTGATAGATGTGAATTCTGCTGATGTGGTGTGGGCTATAACCTGCGCAAGAGTAGTCTTTCCTGTACCAGGTGGCCCATAGAATATGATGGAAGAAAGCTTATCGGCCTTAATGGCACGATATAAGAGCTTGTCCTTGCCAATAATGTGCTGCTGCCCAACCACCTCATCTAAAGTGGTAGGACGAAGTCTGGCTGCAAGAGGCGATTCTTTTTTCTTTGCTTCCTGTCGCATGTAATCAAAAAGATCCATGTGGATACCTTCCTTAATATCTTACTTTTTCCTAAATATAATAGCACATTTTCAGTGATTTATATAAAACAAAAAAGTATCAGAGATTTCACTTTACCCTACTAAAGTAACCATCTCTGATACTATACTATAAAACCTATTCACTTACAACAAAAAATTTGTCTGTGGCGGACATTTGTCCGTAGGGCAAGTAATTCATTTCTAAAACAAACTATCTTGTTTTAATAAATTCCTTAATCTCGTCCTCTTTTGGCATTACCTTTAAGGCACCGCGCTTTGTTGTGATAATAGAAGCTGCGGCGTTTGCTACTGTAAGCATTCCTAAAAGGCTGTTCTCATCATAATTGTCGATACCAACCTCAAGTACCGAATTAAGAACTGAACCCATAAATGTATCGCCAGCACCTGTTGTTTCGATTGTGTTTGGATTAAGGAATGGATTGCATTTAACCACCTTATCACCGTAAAGTGCGTAGCTACCTTCCTTACCAAGTGTTGCACATACAAGCTTAATTCCGTATCTTTCTTTGATAAGTTTAGCACCCTTAAGGACGTCAGCCTCGCCTGTAAAGAATGTAATCTCATCATCAGAAATCTTTAATATATCGCATTTACTAAAACCGTAATCCATCTTTTCCTTTGCAACGCTTAAATCGCTCCAAAGTGGTGGACGTAAGTTAGGATCGAAGCTGACTAAGCAGCCGTTATCCTTTGCAAGCTGAACTGCCTTAATTGTGGCATGTTCAACTGTTGAATGTGTCATTGAAAGTGTACCAAAATGGAAAATTCTAGCACTCTTAATAAGCTCTGGATTAATTTCCTCTGCGCTTAATCTTACATCAGCACCTGGGTTTCTGTAGAACGAGAAATCTCTGTCTCCATCCTCGTAGGTGTGTACAAAAGCAAGTGTAGTATGTATTTCATCATCATATTTTAAATTAGAAATATCGATACCAAGACTCTTAACAGTGTCTGCCAAGATATGTCCGAAATTATCATTTCCTACTTTGCCAATGAATGCTGTGGACTTACCATAGTTCTGAAGCATTGCAAGCACGTTACATGGGGCGCCACCTGGGTTGGCCTCAAGAAGTGGATTGCCCTGTTCACTTATTCCGTTTTCTGTGAAATCAATTAATAGTTCGCCTAAAGCTACTACGTCAAATGTTTTGTTCATATTCCCTCGCTCTACTAAATTTTAGTTTAAGTCGTATTTTTTGATGCTAATAATTGCATCTTCGTTAGTATTAAAATAGATACCATCACATGAAACATCTGTAGGAAGTGATGCTGTCATAACATACTTTCCTTCCTCGAAAAAGACTTCCATGCTATATCTATCCATGATAATTCTAACATTAATTGTCTCACTTGTCCATGGAATATGAGCACGTCGCTGATGTACTATAGCACGTCTAGAACCAGAGAACTTTCTATCAATCTTTGCTATATTTTCCTTTGGTCTAAGTACGATATCTGTGTGGAACTTGTCATCTGCAGCAATCGAAATAACAAATCTGTCAAACATTGCATCAATGTCCTTTGGCTTTACCTCAAGCTCCATATCAAGGCATCTGCCCTTGATTCCTTCGAAAGAAACACCGCCTGAAATAGACTCGCTGTCTCTATCCTTAAGGTCCTTAGTTGCCTCCACTAATGCGTCCTTGTATTCAACCTTGTTTGTACGCATGTTTTCAATTTCTCTGATTGGCCACTGGCATAATCTGCCATCCTTGAATGTTACTTCTCTAGGAAGTGACATCTGACCAAACCATGGCTCTCTAGCATCATGGGCACCTGCTGTATCCCAGTTCTGCATCCAACCAATCATTACGCGTCTGCCATCCTTTGTAAGGATTGTCTGCATTGCATAGAAATCGATTCCGTAGTCAACAGCCTGAACACTTTCCTCTGTAAAGGTATCTGTAGCATCATCGTATGAACCAATAATGCAAAGGTTACCGTTACCATTGTGGAATTCGAAGCCCTCAGGAAGCATGTCCTGTGGACTTGTGAGAAGTACGCCCTTTCCATCTAATGTAAAGAAATCTGGGCACTCCCACATGAGACCGTAGCGTCTCTTATTTTCTGCAAATATCTTTTCAAAATCCCAATGGATGCAGTCATCACTCTTGAATAAGAGTAAATGACCACTTCCATCAGCAGGACGATTTGCAACAAGACATCTGTAAGTTCCGTCAGACTTCTCCCAAATCTTAGGATCTCTAAAGTCTGTCTTGCTAGCGCCCTCTGGAATCAAATTTCATTACTCCCGTGTATATGAGCAAATGTCTTCCATCCTTTAATGTAATGGCACTTCCAGAGAATACTCCGTCTTTGTCGTAATATTCATCTGGAGCAAGTGCTACAGGAAGGAACTCCCAGTGGAGCAAATCCTCACTTACTGCATGACCCCAATGCATTGGTCCCCAATGTGCATCATATGGATGATACTGATAAAATAAATGGTACTTATCATTATAGATACAAAATCCGTTTGGATCGTTCATCCAACCTACTCGTGGAGACAAATGAAATTTTGGTCTTTGCTCCGCTGGAATTAACTTTTCAAAGGCCTCCTCGTATTTTCTAGCCTCTCTCAAAGTTTGACTGTTCATATATCTTCTCTTCCTTACTATTTAATATTATTTTCCTGAATAGAAATCATCGAAATACTTCTGATAGATTTCAAGGTACTGGTCTAAGCCGTAGCTATCAACCTGGTTAATGTATGCATTCCATGAATCATCTGTAATACCATCTCTGATGAACTCAGCCTTGCTTGAGTTTAAGTATGATACTAAATCTGTCTGGATTGCTGAAAGCTTTTCTGTGTCTTCTGCTGACATAAATACGCGTGGGTAAACATACTTGCAGTGCATATCATCTGTGTAGTAATCCTTGATCCAATCAAGACGATACTGTGCATCATCTGGGCATGTTACATACTTTCCGTAGTACTCATCAAGAACTGCAAGAGGACCACCAACGCACTCAGCCTCACGAACTTCTACTGGAGAAGCATCGCCAAGTGGTGCATGCTTAAGCATCTTCTCGCCATCTTCGTTCTCGCCAAGCTCGAAGATATCGAAATCATCATCTTCACCGTATGTTCCCCAGTTGTTCTGTGGAGACTGGAATGGATCATACATCTTATCAAGCCATGCGCAAACAAATGCTGGGTTCTTGCAAACGCTTGTTACTACGCAACGACCTCTATCGAAACCTGATGTAAATGAACCGTTCTGAGGTGTTACATTTACTGTATCAGCCTTAAGAGCCTTAAGTGGAACGTAATCCTGAATGTTATCGATGTTAGCTACATCCCATGTGAAGCAAACACCATATCTGTGTGACTTACCCTTTGCAACGTATGTTGACCAATCCTGTGTGAAGCACTCTGGATCGATAAGTCCTTCAGCGTAGAGCTTGTGTAACCACTCAACACCCTTTCTGAAGCCATCTGTTGTTGCTGTACAAATAACCTTCTTGTCATCTGTAACTGCAATGTGCTGTCCCATATCAACATCACCGATACCATCGCCAAAACCGTTGATAAGAAGGTTTGGATCCTGGTCGTTTACGATGCAAGACATTGGAATGATGTCACCATCAATACCGAATTCCTTCTGAAGCTCTGGAGCGTGCTCCTGGAAAGCAAGTAATACCTGCTCGAACTCATCTACTGTTGTAGGTGTCTCAAGTCCAAGGAAGTCTAACCATTTCTGGTTGATGAATGTCATGTTGTTACCAACTGTCTGGATAGCAGTCTTTTCTGAACCAAGCTGCTCAATCCATGGAAGTGCCCAGATGTGTCCATCAGCGTCCTCACACATTGTGCGGTATTCTGGGTACTTATCAAATACTGCCTTAAGGTTTGGCATGTAGTTGTCAATGTATTCTTCAACTGGAACGATAACGCCCTGGTCAGCATATCTGATTAAGTCGTTGTCGCCGAAGCCTGCTGTAAATACGAAGTCTGTAAGAGTGTTTGCGTTAGCCATGTTAAGTGAAATCTTATCACCCCACTGGTCTGATGAAATTGCAGTCCAGTCAACATGTACGTTTGTCTCTTCCTCTAATCTCTTGAAGATTGTACGCTTGTTTGGATCTTCTTCAGTTCCTACAGGATAGCTTGTTGTACCTGTAATAGTAACTGTCTCTGCAAGTGGGAATGAAAGGTTTTCCATATCAACCTTATCAGCGTTACTTGCATTGTTTCCCTTTGAACCGCAACCGGCAAACATTGTAGATGCCATAGTTACGGCTAGAGCTGCTGCAACAACTCTCTTTGCGCTTTTCATTTTCATTCTTTTCTCTCCTCCTATATATAGAACTGCTTTGTGCAGTTGCTAACCATTTAACCCTTAACTGATCCCACCATAATTCCAGCATCGAAATACTTCTGGAAGAATGGATACATTACAAGAAGTGGTAAACTTGAAATAATAATTGTTGAATACTTAAGTAGCTCTGCAAGTCTTGCTCTTTCAGCTGTAGACTGCATATCTGCAATCATACCTGCATCTGGCTGGTTCTGAATAAGAATAGCTCTAAGTACAAGCTGAAGTGGCTGCTTAGATGCTGTGTTTAAGTAAATCATTGCATCGAAGTAGCTGTTCCACATTCCTACGAACTGCCATAAGCAAAGAACTGCGATAACTGGTGTACATACTGGAAGAAGAATTCTGAAGAATAATGTAAGCTCGTTCGCTCCATCAACCTCAGCAGCTTCTCTAAGCTCGCCTGGGATTCCTCTAAAATATGTACGAGCGATAATCATGTTCCATACTGAGAAAGCTCCTGGAAGAACTACTGCCCACATGCTATCAAGTAAACCTAAGTTACTGATGAGCAAATATGTAGGAATCAAACCACCGCCAAAGAACATTGTAATCATGAAGATTACGTTAAATATTTGTCTTCCCTTAAATTCTTGTAATGACATTGGGTAGGCACAGAGCATTGTTATGGCTACTGATAGGAAGGTAAACACTAATGAATAAATCACTGCATTTTTAAAGCCTACCCAAATTTGTCCGTTTGAAATAACTCTTTCATAAGCAGTAAGAGTCCATTTATCTAAGTCAAAAGTAATACCTGTATTCTGTAATGTAATAGGATCCATGAAAGATGCTATTACGATGTATACCATAGGAACGATTATCGCAAATACGAATAATGCTAAAATTAAATATCCTACAATTAAGAATGCTTTGTCACCAGCTGAATATCTGGAAAACGCACTTTTTTTCTTTTTCTTTGTTTCCATTTCTTCCTCCTGATTACAGTCCCTGTCCATCGTTCATCTTCTCTACAATCTTGTTAACTGAAATAAGCAAGATGAGATTGATTACTGTGTTGAACAAACCAACCGCTGTTGAATAACTGTAGTTTCCGTCAAGCAAACCTTTCTTATATACATAGGTTGCAATGATTTCTGAAGCACCAAGGTTAAGGTCTGTCTGAAGTGCGTAAGCCTTCTCAAATCCGATACTCATGATGTTACCTGCCTGTAAAATGAACTGGATAACAACCATGTCCTTGATTGCTGGCCACTCAACTGCCTTAATCTGCTGGAAGATGTTAGCTCCGTCGATCTGAGCTGCTTCCTTTAATTCCTGGCTGGCATTTGCAAGTGAAGCTGTGTACATGATTGAAGCCCAACCTGCTCCCTGCCAGATACCACTTATAATGTAGATTGGTCTAAATGCTTCTGGTAATGTGAGGAAGTTAATTGTTGTATTAAACATCATATTAACTGGTCCTGTAACTGAAAGAAGAATTCTTACCATACCACAAAGTACGATAACTGAAATGAAGTTTGGCATGTATAAAACAAGCTGAATCTTCTGCTTTATCTTGCTGCTCTCTATTCTATTAAGAAGAAGAGCTAAAATGATTGGTACTGGGAAGCCCCATAATAACCCAAATACACTAAGCTTTAATGTATTAACAAGATAAGACATGAAGTCTGGTGAAGATAAGAACTGTTTAAAATATTCTAATCCTACCCACTCACTTCCAAAGAAGCCTTTAAAAGGGCTATACTTTTCAAATGCAATCAATATACCGCCCATTGGCAGGTACTTAAATATGATTGTAAGCAACAATGCTGGTCCTAAAAAGAACACATATAATCTCCAGTGATGCATAACGTATGTTAAGGTGTTATGCAATTTTCCTTCCTTTTCCATTCATCCTCCTAAATATGTCACATTTATTTGTGCGTTTGCACAAGTTGTTTATGCATAAACTATACCATGTTTTACATTTGTGTCAATCTATTTTTGTTTATTTGTAAAAATATAACAACTATTTCGGGGCGTTTTTGTAACAATTTTCACATGTATTTTTACATTTGACAAATATATTTTTACATTTTATAATTAGACGGTAATATTTTACTAATGAATTGATAAATTTTTAGTTTTTACGTTTAAATCTATATTATATTAGGAGATTATAATGGCAAACAAAGTTACTATTCAAGATATTGCCGATGCATTAGGGGTTTCTAGAAACACTGTATCAAAGGCTATCAACAATACCGGTATCCTTGCCGATGCCACCAGAGAAAAGGTCCTGGCAAAAGCAGTCGAAATGGGATACAAGCAATTTTCATATGCTAGTTCTGTTTCCGATATATTAGGAAGCACTCCTGAAAAAGAGCCATTAAAAACTGGGGAATTTGCTCTTTTTATAGGAAACTTCCTTGATAACTCACACTTTGCGTCTACCATGTTGGACAAGTTCCAGCACGAGATTACAGGTTTGGGCTACAGCATGACCATGCACAGAGTCACCAGCGACAACCTTAGAGACCTGACTTTTCCAGCCAGCTTTAATAAGGAACGCACTGTTGGAATCATCTGTGTTGAAATGTTCAATCTTAAATATTGTGAAATGTTAGGTTGTCTTAATCTTCCACTTTTATTCGTAGATGGCCCTGTGGAAAGCCACGAAAAGCAGCTCGCAGGAGACATCCTTATGATGGACAATTCTTCTGGAATCTATCAGCTTATATCAAATATGAAGGCCAGAGGCGTTAAGAAAATCGGCTTTGTTGGTCAGGCTAATCACTGCCGTTCCTTCTTCGAAAGATATATGGCTTTCAGAAATGCTATGTATCTTAACAGCCTACCAATAGATGAGAAATTCTGCCTCGTAGATATTCATCAGCATGGTCCAGATTATTTCTCAAATCTATTCAACGTTTTTTCAAAGCTGGATGAGCTTCCTGAGCTTATAATCTGCGCCAACGATTTCATTGCAATCGACATCGTTAACTGCCTTAAGATTATGGGCAAATCTTATCCAGATGATATGATGATTTGTGGTTTCGATGATTCAGCAGAATCAAAGGTAATGACACCTGCTCTTACCACCTGCCACATACACTCACAGGCCATCGGTTACACAGCAGCAAACCTGCTGTTATCACGTATCGAACAGCCTGATTTGAACTACAGAACTGTTTACACAGAGACAAATCTTATTTATAGAGCGTCTACTAGAGATTAATGCATATAGGAGTTTTTTATGCGTAATTTATTGAACTACGACGGACCAGTCCTTAGATTTTTAACAAAGGTTGTATACAGCGTTTGGCTTAACATTCTTTGGTTCGTTTGCTGCATACCTGTTTTTACAATTGGTGCTTCCACTACTGCCCTTTGCTATTGCACTGGAAAAATTGCAAGGGACGAGGAAGGATATCTCACAAAATCTTTCTTTTCAAGCTTTAAGGATGGATTTTTGAAAAGCACTATCATCGGAATCATAATGACTGTACTTGGCGTGGTGCTTGCTGTTGATGCTTATGTAATGTACCATCTATGCTTTACATCAGCATTCTGGACACTTGTCAGTGCCATCCTTGTGGTAGCCTGCATCGCATACATCATCGTACTTTTATGGGTTTTTCCACTTAACGCCCGCTTCGAAAATACGATAATCAACATGTTCAAGAATTCCATCATGCTTGGAATGAGATTCATCTTCTGCACTGTTATAATGGCTGGCATATACGTAATCATGGCTTATCTCATCTACTACGTATGCACACCACTTATCATTTTTGGAGTTGGCACATGTGCATTGTTTTCAGCCATGCTTATGAAGAACATCTTAATCCAGTGTGAAGAACAAAACGAAGAATAATAAAATTATGAAAGAAAAAAATACATCATTTAAAAAATTAAGCGCAAAACAAAAACTACAGTACGTATGGGATTACTACAAAATCCACATAATCGTAACTGTAGTTTTGATTTGCGCTATTTTTTCTATTATCAAGACTATAAAAGCCAGCAATTCAGCTGATTTATATGTAGCCTACGTAAATGTAGCCGTAGACGAGGACATGACAAATGCATTGGAAGACCAAAGCGGTCTAATCATCAGCAGCTACCGCGATCTTCTCATTACAGAAGACCCATCTGGCGAAAACCTACAATACGCCTATGCTTCTTCCATGAAGCTAATGTCTGCCATCAGCGCTGAAAAGCTGGACATCATCATCGGCGATTCCTTCGCCATGGACAACGCAAATAGCTCCGACTACCTGTTAGACCCTGAAGAATTCATCAAAGCTAACAACCCATCACTTTTAGATGAATTCGAGCCTTTGTTTTTACGTGATGATGCCGGCAAGCCTTACGCCATCGACATCTCTGGCTTTTCGCCATTTTCAAAGGCTGGCTACACCGAACCTATCTACCTAGGCATCATCGCTTCCGACACCAACATCGAATCAAAGCTGTCGCTACTATCTACACTTTAGTGACTGGCAGCTAAACGATTTACTTTATGCCTACGTATTCGTAGCCGGCAGCTTCTACGGCAGCCTTGATATCGGCTTCGGCTACGTCGGCTGAAGTTTTAAGGGTTACAAGGTTGGCCTCGTGGTTTGCTGTAGCCTCCTCGATTCCTGGGAGCTTTTCGAGAGCCTCCTTTACGTGTGCTTCGCAGTGCATGCACATCATTCCATTAACTGTAATTTCCATAGTATTGTTTTCCTCCTTAACTGTTACATTGTTATTAATAAGCATATCGTGGCCCAAAGTGTTTTTCATTGGTTTGTCATTTGAGCTGTCATGCATTTTAAACAGATTTAATCTTAGGGCGTTTGTTACAACGCAAAAGCTTGAAAGGCTCATTGCAGCTGCTCCAAACATTGGGTTGAGAGTCCAGCCGAAGGCGTGGATATAAGCACCTGCTGCAAGAGGTATTCCGATTACGTTGTAGAAGAATGCCCAGAATAAATTTTCGTGGATGTTTCTAAGTGTGGCCTTGCTAAGCCTTATGGCTGCAGCCACATCACTTAATCTGCTTTTTACCACTACCACATCTCCGGCATCTATTGCTACATCTGTGCCTGCGCCGATGGCTATTCCAATATCCGCACGTGTTAGGGCTGGCGCATCATTTATTCCATCTCCTACCATGGCAACCTTGCCATATTCCTGAAGCTTTCTAATCACCTCTTCCTTGCCGTCCGGCTTAACTCCTGAGATAACTTCATCAACTCCAGCTTCCTTTGCAATAGCTTGTGCAGTCTTTTCGTTATCGCCTGTAAGCATTACTACGTGAATGCCCAGGTTCTTAAGATGTTCTATTGCTTCTGCAGAATCATCCTTTATTACATCTGCAACAGAAATAATTCCAAGATAAGTACCGCCCTTTGCAAAGAATAAAGGTGTCTCGCCTTTTTCTGAAAGCCTGTCGGCTAGGCCTACTATCTCATCACTTATATTTACGTATTTCTTTATAAGCTCCAGGTTACCGCCAACAGTTATCTCACCATCCAGCTCAGCCTTGATGCCATGACCTGACACTGCTTCAAAGCCTGTGACCTCTGCTGGCTCCATGCCATTTTCAAGACCATTTTCTACAATGGCTTTTGCAAGAGGATGCTCTGATTTGTTTTCAAGGGCAAATGCCACTCTAAGTAAGTCTACATCATCAACGCCTTCAGCCTCAAATATTCCTACAACCTTTGGCTCGCCCTTTGTGATGGTTCCTGTTTTATCAAGTGCTATAATCTGAGTCTTTCCAGTTTCTTCCAAAGATACAGCAGTCTTAAACATGATACCGTTTCTTGCACCCATGCCATTGCCTACCATAATAGCAACCGGTGTTGCAAGTCCCAGTGCACATGGACAGCTGATTACAAGAACTGATATTGCCCTTGCAAGAGCAAAGCCCAATGGCTGCCCCACTAGCATCCATACAATAAATGTAACAATGGCTATGCCTATAACAGCTGGTACAAATACACCGGATACTCGGTCTGCTATCTTTGCGATAGGTGCCTTAGTGGCTGCTGCATCGCTGACCATTTGGATGATCTGGGATAGGGTTGTATCCTTTCCTACTCTGGTGGCCTCACAAACCATGTAACCGCTTTCATTGCTGGTAGCTGCTGATACTGTATCGCCAACTGTCTTATCTACGGGAATGCTTTCACCTGTAAGTGCAGCTTCATTAACAGCGCTACTGCCTTCCACCACAACTCCATCCACTGGAACATTATCTCCTGGGCGAACTACGAACTTATCTCCTATCTTTACCTGTTCAATAGGAACCTCTGTCTCTTTGCCGTCCTTTATGACAACAGCTGTTTTTGCCGCAAGCTTCATCAAATCCTTCAGAGCGTTTGTAGTCTTTCCCTTAGAAATAGCTTCAAGCAGTTTTCCAACAGTGATAAGGGTAAGAATCATGGCTGCGGATTCGAAATAAAACTCATCCATCAGCTCCATAACCCTTTTTGCATTTCCATCTAGCTGGGCTGATGTCATGGCAAACAGTGCATAAACACTATATATAAATGAGGCCGCAGAACCCATAGCTACTAGGGTATCCATGTTTGGCGCTTTGTGAAGCAGCCCCTTGAAGCCACTAATAAAAAACTTCTGATTGATAACCATTATCGCTGCTGCAAGAATCATCTCATAAATTCCCATAGCAATATGGTTTCCATCTAAAAATATTGGCAGTGGCCATCCCCACATCATATGCCCCATGCTTACATACATAAGTGGAAGTAGTAGAATCACAGATGCAATCAGCCTATTTCTGATTTTTGGAGTTTCAGTATCCTTTAATTCGTTATCATAATTAGGAACTGAGGCGCCTGCATCAGAACCCTGAGCCTTAACACTGGCTCCATAGCCTGCATCCTCAACAGCCTTTATAATAGCTGCTGCATCTGCGTTCCCCTCTACTCCCATTGAGTTTGTAAGAAGGCTCACCGCGCAGGCTTGTACACCCGGCACAGCAGAAACAGCCTTTTCAACCCTGGCCTGGCATGCCGCGCAGCTCATCCCTGTAACATTATATTG
>CACYLQ010000064.1 GCA_902775195.1 uncultured Pseudobutyrivibrio sp. | reverse complement strand
CCTCCAACTAATGATATCTCTCTTTCATATTCTGAATAGGTTGGTCCAAGGATTAAAGCCTTCTTTGGATTTTCAATTTTAACAAAAAGGGAGATAAGCTCTGTGGAGCCATTTCCTACAATGACACTTTCGGCTTCGCAACCACAGTAGTCTGCAATGCAGTTACGTAAGGATGCATATTCTCTGTCAGGATAGGTTGTGATGCAATCAATATGCTCCTTAATTCCTTCCTTCAGTTTAGTGGAAATACCAAGGGGATTTACGTTAGCAGAGAAGCTAATTATGTCCTCCTTTTTGATTCCGTATATCTTTTCAATTTTTTCTAAATCGCTTCCATGAAAATGGTCTTTGTGTTTAATCATCATTATTCACCTCGTCTTTTACATAGTAGCACCTTGATAAATAAATATCCATCTTTTTGTTTCTTATTCGTTTGAAAACACTACATGTTGTGTTATAATTTGATATGAATATCCTAGGATTAGTAGGTACTGTTAATCCTAGAAGAACGAGGACAATGTTTTGAGAAAAAGAATCTATCGAATATCAGAGGATAAATTCGATGACGTTAAACCAAATATAGAATTCGAACATCAGCAGATTGAAGAAACCTGCTTTGTTTCTGATACCTTCAAGGGTGATATATATTTTAAAAGCTTAAACGATATGAAAATTCGCGGTGTTATCTATTGCGACAACCCTTATGTCCAAATAGAAGACCCACTTTTTGACAAGACTAACGTACATATTTCTTATAAGGTAGATGATTATAATTTCAAGGTTGGTGAGGTACTAACTGGTAATTTTATAGTTATTGCTGTTGGAATAGAAAAGTACATTCCGTTCAAAATCACTTATGTTAAAAAGCCACTTACATCATCAGAGGGAGAAATCAAAAGCTTAAATGATTTTGTGGAGCTTGCCCAGAATCATTTCACTGAGGCTGTTTCTATTTTTTATTCAGACAGATTTGCAGAATTTGTTCGCACCTTAGATAAACACACAAGGCTTTTGTATCGCGGATTCAAGGCTGCTCCTATTGCTGCAGTTAACGTAGACGAATTTCTTGTCGCGGTTGGCTTGAAAGATAAAATGACCTTCAACCTAAACGAGCGAGAGGACAGCTACTATGAGGTAGATGAAAACATCCGTGGAGAAATAGAAATCGTTCGTTCTACATGGGGATTTATAGATATAGCTGTCAGCTGCGATGCTGATTTTGTTTCAATTGAAAAGGAACATATAACATCTGATTTCTTTTTAGGCTCCATCTTTAATATGAATTACTACATTCATAAGGATAAGATGCATGCTGGATTAAATATTGCTAAGATTTCCTTTGATTACAGAGATATTCATAAGGAAATAATTATAAAGGCATCTTCATTAAAAGAGGGTGCTAAGCTTGAATCTGAAAATCATGAAAGAGATTTAATGATTCTTAAGGGCTGTCGTTTATACGAAGAGTTCAGACTTAGAAGAATTACTACACCTATCTGGTGCCAGGAGAGTCTTGCTATCGTTGAAGCTCTTTCAGATGAAAGCAATGGGGAGGATAATTTTCTACTTCTTACAAAAGCTTTCCTATATGTTACTAACAACCAAAAACAGGAAGCTTTATGGATTATCCAGGATTTAAAACGTTCAATTGAAGATAAGAACAGCTGTGAGTGGGCATTTTTATTATACATTTGCACCCTCATAGAACGAGAGGAAGAGTACGTCGACAGACTTACAGACAACATCGAATCAATTTTCAGAGAGCATCCTGATGATGTTAGAATCTTTTGGTTTTTGCTGTTTTTAAGAAAGGATTACATTAAAAACTCAACTGCAAAGCTTAGAGACATTGCAAGCTGGGTTAATAGCGGAGTTGATTCGCCACTGCTTTATATCGAAGCATATTACATATTTATTCAGGATCCTTATCTTATTTCCAGTCTTGATGAGCTTACTATTAAGACTCTTAACTGGGCTAGAAAGCGCAACGCTATTTCAAAGGATATTGCCATTCAAATGATTCATATCCTTGAAAACGAGCACAAGTATAATCCAAAGGTATTACCAATCATTGATAGCTGCTACGAAATCTATCCAGATTTACAGCTATTACTTGCTATTGTTACATACATACTTAAAGCGAACTATATTGAACCTAAATTCCTAAAATGGTTCAAGCTTGCCATTGAAGCAAATCTTCATGTGGCTGGTATTTTTGAAGCCTACATGGAAGCTATGCCTACATATTCCGTGGACAAGTTCCCACAGCTTCTGACAATGTTCTTTAAGTACAATAACGATTTGTCCTATGAGAAAAAGGCATTGTTATATGCAAACATCATCTTACATAGGGAGGATGATAATAAAACCTATGAACACTACGAGGAGGCTATCGAAAAGTTTGCACTAGAGCAGCTGAAACTTGGCAGATTAGATGAAAATCTTGCGGTATGCTATCAGCGTTTAATGGAACTTGGAATATTTGATTCAGAGGTAGCCAGACTTATTTCTGAATTAGCCTTTAAAAAGAAGATTGCTGTTATTAATCCTTCAGTTAGAAGAGTATTTTTATATCAGGATGAATTTAAGGCACCAAGCATTGCCAATGTGTCAGACCATAAGGCTTATTTAAACTACATAGGAAGTAATGGCGTTATCTTTTTGGAGGACCAGGATGGCTATCTTTTTGTAGATGATGAAGCCTACCTTACAGAGAATATTATTGATGCTACAGGTTATCTGGATAATCTGAAAGGTCTTACACCTCTTAACTTGGCTTACACCCTTATGGATTTTGAAAATGGCTTTGATTTTAGTCAGCCTAGCAAAGCTATTATAGATTCAGTTAAGCTTTTGCTTGAATCTAAACAGATTTCCTATGACTATTTAAGCAGCCTGTATCCAAAGATTATCGAGTTATTTAAGTTTAACGATGAAGAAGCCTATATCGAAAATTACTTCTTAAATGATGCCGATTTAAAGGCTCTTAAAGCAGAAGTTATTGCTGATGTTATAGAATTATTTATATCACGTAGCAAATACGAAGAAGCATATTACATGCTAAAGAATACCAACGGCACAAAGGTAAAACCAGAGGTTATTTCTAAGCTGTGTAGATATTTAATAAATGAAAAGCCAGATGAATCAGATGATTTTCTAATTCTTCTTTGCGCTGGCCTTGTTAAAAAGGGCATTATATATGGAGATGTTATTAGATACCTAATAAGGTTCTATGTTGGACCAACAGAAAACATGCTTCGTATATACGATAATGGCTTTGAAAATGGTGAGGATGTTGTAGAGTTTGGTGAGAGAATCCTTACACAGGTTCTATATCGCGACTTTTTATGCGATGGCATTATGCATGTTTTTGAAACCTATGTTTCAAGACGCAATAACAAAATGATAGTGGAGGCTTTCCTTACCTACGAAGCCCACAGCTTCCTTTCAGAAGGTCAGGTTATACCGGAAGAAATCTTTGCATATATTTTTAATAGATTTAAGAAGGGAATGAATGTAAACGAAAGCATGCGGATCGCTCTTCTCAAATATCTATGTGAAAGAAAGGACCTTGAGGAAGAGGAGATAAACATGTTAGACATGCTTCTAGCAGATGCTATCCTTAAGAATCAATATTTTGGCTTCTTTGTAAAGTGCAACGAAAAGTTAAAGATTAAATATCATTTATATGACAAGCATTTTGTTGAGATTAATACCAAAAAACGTAAATCCGTAGTTATTACATACTCAATCAACGGTAGCACCCCAATGGAGGACGATATGATTGAAATGTATGATGGCCTGTACGTAAAACAATTTATTCTTTTCTACGGAGATGAGCTTCGTTACGAGATTTACTGTGATGATTTATCTGACGACCCACTGAAAAGCGAAACTATCGTTATGAGTGAAGAACCAGATGTTAAAAATGGACGCTTTGCTATTATGAACAACATCAGCCGTCATAATATGTATGGCGAAACAGCAGAGCTTGCGACGGCCCTAAAGCAATATCAGGGACTGGATTCAGTTACAAAAGATTTATTTACTATTATATAAAGGTTAGGAAATGTTATGAATGAAACCAAGGGCGCATATCTTGGAATAGATATTAATTCCAAAAATACAGTGCTAAGCATATACAAATCGAATATGGATGAGCCTACTACTGTAAGCACAGTTCTTGGTGAAGAAAATTATGCAATACCTACCGTGCTTGCTAAAAGAATTGGTATGGGCCAGTGGTTCTTTGGAGACGAAGCAATTCTTAAAGCCAGAGTCAAGGAAGCAGTTCTAATAGAAGATTTATTTAATCGAGCTCTTAGGAATGAGGAAATCTTCGTAGATAGTGAAACTTATTTGGCGAGAGATTTACTGGTTATATTTTTTAATAAGCTATTTTCCATTCCAGGCCCAATGGCGGCTATGGGAGAAATAGAAAAGCTGGTTATCTGCGTGGAAAAGGTTAGCTTAGAGGTTATGGAGTTAATGAACTATGTAACTTCAAGGCTTAACATTGAGTCTCAGAAGCTTATGCTAATAGATAGAAACGAATGCTTCTATTACTACGCTTTATCTGGCAAGCCAGAACTATTTCTTTATTCAGTAGCGTTATTTGATTACAGCGGAAGCAATATGATTTCCGTTGTTATGAATAGAAATCAAAACACCCGACCACAGCTTGTAACACTTGATGTGGTTAATCATGGAGATATTACAGAAAACAAGGATGAGATGTTTGATGAAATCATAGCAGATACCTTTGGAAGCAGATTGTTTTCATCTGTATATCTTGTGGGAGACGGCTTTGATGGCGATTGGATGAAGCTTAGTCTTTCCAGACTTTGCAAAGGGCGTAAGGTTTTCCTTGGAAAGAATCTTTATTCTAAGGGTGCATGCTATGCAGGCTTTATTAAGGATGGAAAAAGAGACTGGCCATTTATATTTATTGGCGATAATGATTTAAAGCTTAATCTATCAATCAAGATTTTAGATAATAACGTAATGAAGTTTTTAACTTTAATTGATGCTGGACAAAGCTGGTATGATGCAAAAGGGGAATGCGAAGTCATACTTGATGGAGAGCCTGAGATTGAGTTTTATGTTCAAAGACCAGAATCAAGGGAAGCACATACTGATGTGCTAGAGTTAACTGATTTACCTAAACGAGAAAACAGAACTACAAGACTTCGTATTGAAGCAAGACCTATTTCTGACATTGCAGTGTCAATAGAAATTACAGACTTGGGATTTGGGGAGATTTCTCCAGCTACAGGCAAGAACTGGACATTTACCATTTCCTTGAAGGGAGAGTAATGAGTACTTTAATTTATTGTTCAAACTCAATAGCTGCTACTCCTTATTACATAGAGGAAGTATCTTTGAATGTTTACTCTCTGGAGGAGCTTAGCTATTTCATTTTAAATAATATATATTTACTTTCCAGCAAACTTATGAACGCTGAATTGTGTAATTGGATTGGCAGAGAGCTAAAGATGCCAAATCTTTCTAAGGAATTGCATGGCCTGGTGCAGAACAACTCACCACTTCATATTTTCGTTGGCCACATTTTAAGCTCAAATGGTTATGCATCTCAAAAGGAAATAAAGGATGCTTTAGCTATAATTTCAACCTTCGAAAACAAATCTGAAGCAGAGCGTAGAAAGCTTAGAGCAGATAGATTGATGGCAGGTGGCAAGCTAATCGATGCAATCTACGAATATGAGACCCTTCTTTCGGAGGATATTGCAAAGACAATGCCTCGTAGTGTTGAAGGAGATGTATATCACAACTTAGGCTGTGCCTTCGCTAAGCTATTCTTTTTTGAGGAGGCCTGTAGATGCTTTGATGAGGGCTACAGAAGAAATCAGAAAAAGCAGACTCTGTATCAGCTATTATATTCAGCTAGATGTGGCAGAGATAAAAATGCCTTTGATGAATATGTCACCAAATATCAGGTATCACGTTCAGATGTGGAAGAGGTTTTACAAATTGTTTCCAGAGCCACAGTCAAGGACGATATTGTTGGCTTTGACAGTTCTATAAACGATATGCTTTATTCAGGTTCCTCTGAAGAAGCTACGGAAACGATAGGTAATGTTATTCAAAATTGGAAAAAAGAATACATAAGACTATGTAGAATATAATTATAGTGGGGAGAAGTGTATGGGATTTTTTTCAAGTAGAAAAAAGAAAAAAGAAATTAGGGCAGCCAAAATCGACGATGCTTTTAACAGAGTTTATTCTCAAATAGAGGGGATGGGCAGCGTTGAGGACCCTAAGAAATTAGAGCGCTACATATTAGATTCCTGTGAGCAAATCATTGCCAGCACAAAAGCTATGGAAAGACAAAAGATGGAATATCGTATAGTCACCAGATACTTAAACGATATTAAAGCCATCGAAAATCTTCCAAAGGACAAGGCGAAGGATTTAAGGTCTACTGCGTCAAAAATCATCGAGCTTGAGGAAAATCTTGTTAATGCAAGAGCTATTCAGCGAAACATTACTGACGAGCAGTTTGAGGTAATAGCTGACGAAGAAGAGGATATGCCAGAAATCATTAATCGTTTTTCTTCAGATGAAATATACCAGGCTAAGCTTAAACGCAATCTTTCTTACTTAGAAGGTGAGAAGAGCAGATGGGAAATTGAGCGAGAAGAGCTGCAGATACAGGTAAAGCTATTTAAAAGAATGGCGATTGCAATAATGGTATCCTTTATGACTCTTTTGATTTTACTGCTTACTATGAATTCTGCCACAGAGGTAGATGTTTCTATTTGGGTTTTTGTAGTTTTATTTATTTGCGCAGTCAGTGGCTTTATTGTTTTTCTTAGACAGAACAAAATAGCCAAGGATAAAAAGTATGCAATTATTCATTTGAATCAATCTATTAGCATGCTTAATGTTGAGAGAATGAAGTATGTTAATGTTACTAACAGTGTAGAATATTCTAAAGATAAATATATGGTAAATAACGCTGTGGAGCTGCAGTATGTTTGGGAGCAGTATCAGGATAAGGTTCGTGACCAAATACGTTATTTTGAAAACAACGAGGATTTGGAATTCTACAATAATAAACTTGAAAATATCTTAGGAAGTATCGGCCTGGCTGATGAAAAGATATGGCTTAATCAAATCAATGCCCTAATCGATAGACAGGATATGGCAGATTGCAGACATAGACTGGTGCAACGTCGTAAGAAGATTAGGGATAGATTAGATGATCATAGAAGAATAGTTCAGGAAGAACGTGATGAAATAGATAGGCTCATGATGAGTCATGAGCACTATCTACCTGAAATTCAGGAAATCATCAAGTCTGTTGATAAGCTTTGTGGAACAAGCTCAAGTGTTCAAATTGATGCTTAGTTTATTTTAAAACGAAATCCATATAAACAGGATTATGGTCTGAATACTTAAATCTAGTATCGAGAACATTTGCCTCTAACACATCAATGTTAGATGATACGATAAAACCGTCAATTGTAAGGACGAATGAATCCTCAGTGTAAGGACTGTCTGCATTTCTGCAGGAAGGAACAGGATTAGCTTCATCGATAGGACCTATTAGTGTAAAGCTGTCATCTAAAAGGCCATCAGGAATAGGCTGAGCCCAGTTTTCAGTACTGGTTGTTCCAAAATATTTAGAAGAATCACCAAGGACATCCTTATTCATATCGCCGCCAGCGATAATGTAATTGCCTTTGCTGAATTCTTCAAGCATATCCTCATTTAACATAACTACCTGATTGGTAGCAGTTGATGGGTCTGTTGTATAAGCAGAAAGATGAACATTGTAAAGCACTAACTGCTTGCCGTTGCTAAGATTAATATAGTTTTTACAATAGCATCTGTCTAAATCGATTAGCTTCGATATACCTTGCTCGATAGGAAGAGAGCGTCTTACAGAATCCTGAATAGAAGCTGTGGAAACAGTAAGAAGTCCAGCATTTGATTTACCGTGAGGCTGTGTAAATGGATAAAGTAAAAATGGACTATCATAATTAACAGCGAAGGTGCTGGTAACTTTGTCGTAACCATTATCTTTTAGATTATCTACAATAAGGTCCTTTTCATTAACGTGGTAGCTTCTTGTAGAATTAAGATCTACCTCCTGGAAAAGCATAATATCTGGTGACAAAGAAAGCACGCTTGCTGTGGAACCTGCAATGTTTTCGTAAACAGCATCCTTGGAATATGCCCAGGATTCTGTTCCACCATCCATAAAGAAGGAATAGTCATCAGAATAAGCACCAAAGCCTAAGTTGGCTGATGATATTCGATAAAGCTCTTGAGGCTTAAATTCGCTTAAGGCTGCTTCGCCTTCGATTTCTAGAGCCTGATTATCTTCAATGCGATGATATGAAATTAATACATAGGCCATATATGCTGCTAAAAGTAATATTATGGCTAGGATGATAATAAATATTGATTTGATTATTTTTTTTACCATAGTTATTTCCTTTCAAGTTTTTTAAAGGTATCATTAATATATCATAAAAATATGGAAAATATTTTTTTTCATAATTTATTAAAGAAATTTTCAAGGAGAGAGTATGATTTACAGAATTAAAGAATCCCTAGAACTAAGACTAAACTTATCCTACATAACACTTCAGGGCTTGTATTGGATGATTGTATGCTGCACCATCAGCTTGGGCTCAGCATATCTTTCAAACAGAGGTTATTCAACTGTTGGTATTGGTGCGTTGTTTGCTTTGGCATATTTATTTGCAAGTGTTTTACAGCAGCTTATATCTGTAGAAACTGATAGAAGTACTAGCATTAATGTTGTTGATGTATTAGCTGTACTTGGTGTTTTACTTGTAATCAATCAGCTTTTTGCTATGGGTACAGATTCAAAAAGCTTCGGTACAGGCTTTACATTTATGCTAGGGGCAATGCTTGCAACTATCATTCAGCCATTTCTTAACGCTTTGAATTTCCATATCGAAAGATATGATATAAAGATGAATTATGGGGTGGCAAGAGCCAGTGGCTCATTCTTTTTCTTCATAATGAGTCTTATTGCAGGAAATCTTATGAAGGCTGTTTCAGAAAAGGCAGCCCCAGCACTTGGATTTATAGTTAGTATTTTATTTGTAGCTAACATTATTTGGATTTATAAGGAGCTTAAGTCTACAGGAAAGAATCCAAAGGAAGATTTTGATCCATTTGAAAACAGTACATCTTCAAAGGATTCTTTCGATGTTAATTCTATTAAGAATTTTATTGAATCATATAAGATGTTTTTCATCTTTTTAATTGGACTTATGGGATTTTATTTTGGCCATGTGCTTATTAATAATTTCCTTTATCAAATCACTGCAAATGTAGG
>CACYLQ010000063.1 GCA_902775195.1 uncultured Pseudobutyrivibrio sp. | reverse complement strand
ATTAGGATAATCGAGGTTATTCATGTATGGAGGCAGCTAATAAAATGGTTGCCTTTATTATTTAGATAAAAACTTGGGCGTGAAGAAACGATTAATCAGTTAATATAGATATATCCCGCCCAAATTGGATACGAAAAACGGGTTGTTTTGGGCGCTGGTAGATGAATGTATCAGCTTTATAAACTGTAGCCGCCCAGAAATTTGACCAAATCAGTTATTATCTTGGGCGGCTGAAACGAGTTTTGTGGGTTTACAAAGACTTTTCCGCCCAAAGGTATCCAAGGTTAGAAAATTTTTTGCCAGATTTTTGCAGTTCTTGCCAACTCTCTTTAAAAAAATTGCTAAGTCAACTAATATACCATGTGGATAAAAGAATTATACGTAGTAATTTTTTACACAACGTAAACCAACATGGTGAGGGAGTGAGAACAATGAGAAGAATACCAATGTTTCATAGGATTATTTCATTTGGTCTTGCACTGGCGTTATTTGCTTTGTCTCCAGCAAGTGCTTTTGCTGATGGTGAAGAAGATATTGCGTTAGTGGGGACTGCAAGTATCGAAAACTGTTCAAAGGAGGCTTCAGAGGCATCTGTAGGGGAGACAGAAAATAATAAAGCTGATTTGGACCAGGGAGAAACTAAGTCTAATCCTGAACTGGCAGAAGAAGCTGGTCAGGATGACTTGGGTACAGGAAATGAAAAGGAGAACTCTGATTCAGATGAGCCAAAAGCTACAGGTGATGCAGAGACTCCTGAGACTTCAGAGGATGATGAAGATTCAAAGGATGAGGATGAATCTGAATTAGATGACGAAGAGAAGGACAAAGAGGAAGAAGAGGAAGAAGAAGATGTCGAATCTGATGGCGTTTTCTACGAGAACTCTGCATATGGTTCAGCATCTACTAGCGAGAATCATCTTGAAGATCTTTACACAGTAGAAGATGGCTACAAAGAAGGTAGATATGCAGTTAAGCTTTATAACTACAACTACTCAGGTGGTTATTCTTTAATAACACCTTCAAATGATAAATACTTCTTCTATAGTGATAAGTGTGATGAGGAATTTGAATTTCATTTTTCAGCACCAACTAATTATTACATCGATGCTGTAAGAATCGCAGATGTTAATACACGCGAAGTATATAAAGAATACAAGCCAGAGGGCTCATATAATAAAACATTTGATGTAAACATCAAGCTTCAGCCAATGGGCGAGGATAAGGTTGTAAATAACGTGGTTGTTTCTATCTGTCCTATTCCTGTTGAATGGGCATCAGATGGGGAAACTACTGTAGCAGGTGGAGCAACCTTCGTTAATTACAAGAATGGTATTCAGGTTTTTGGAGACCAGTTCTGGTTTAACGGCGGTCACGACGGCGGCAGTAACGAATGCCATTTTGAGCAGGTATACCAGGGCTTGGCTGTAGCTGAATTAGATTCAACAAATCCGGTATTTAAATTGCAGAACGATACTGGAAAAGCTTTCTTCCCACATTCAGACGATTATGATGCTGAAGATGAGGAATATGACTATATTACAGATTATCGTTCAAACGTAGGTGTGCAGTTTAAGAAGGATGCTGATGGTTACTGGACATTAGATAGTAGTCAGTCTAGATACGTAATTAATGACGAAAATATCTTGGTTCCAACTACAGGAACAAAGCAGTTCAGACCATTTGGCGATGATGACCATTTCGCAATGGCACTTCCTATCAAGTTCTGCATCAATAGCGATGGAAAGACAAATGGTAAAGACACTATTTTTAAATTCGCTGGTGATGATGATGTATACGTATATATTGATAACAAGCTTGTACTTGATTTAGGTGGTATTCACGATATTATTCGTGGTCAG
Organism: uncultured Pseudobutyrivibrio sp.; assembly: GCA_902775195.1. Lineage (GTDB taxonomy): Bacteria > Bacillota > Clostridia > Lachnospirales > Lachnospiraceae > Pseudobutyrivibrio. The sequence goes on along the minus strand of CACYLQ010000063.1, from coordinate 7,526 downwards.
ATTAATTTCAACTCTGGTGAAGTTTTAATCCAGGGCGATTATAATAGCAAGCTTACATCATCTGTTGATAATACTTGCTATGCTGCAAAATCATTAGGAAACCAAAATATATATAGCATTCTTGGAACAAACCTTTCTGAGTTTAGCAAGGGTGAGCATCAGCTTACAGTAGTTTATTTTGAAAGAGGCGCATATCTTTCTAATTGTAGAATCAGCTACAACTTCAACAAGGATGAGACAGTAAACGTAGAATATGAAGGTCTCAAGCTTGATGAAAAAACAAAGGCTCCACTTCAGGGCGCTGAATTTACATTATATGAGGATGCGGCTTGTACAACAGCTGCTAGAGATGGATTGGGTAATCCATTAAAGGCTGTTTCTGATGAAAAGGGCTCTATTAAATTTGAAGGTATCTCTGTAGGAATCATTACAAGCAGTGTTCAGACTGTTGATAAGACATACTACATGAAAGAAAACAAGGCAGCAGAAAATTATGTGCTACCTGAAAACGCAGTTTGGAAATTATATATAGAAGCTACTTCCAAGGAAGTTAAGTCAACACTTGAAGCAGTGGGTGATGATGCTAAGAATATTTCAATATTTGATAAGAATGCTCCTACTCATGTGAAGGCTATTACTAACAAGAAGGCTCCAGGAAAGCTTAGAATTATAAAGACTCTCAAAACTTTTGTTGAAGCTCAGGGTACAGCATCATTTGTATTTGAGGTTAGTTACCAGGATGCAGGAAAGAAATATAGCAATGTATATTCTTACGATTTCAATGACGCTGGAACACAAAAGGCAATCGAAATCGAATTACCTGCAGATGTAGAAGTTACAGTTAAAGAAATATATTCAGGAGCTTGCTACAAGGTAGTTGGTTCAGATACTGCTAAGAAAACTATTTTACCAAACGAAACAGTTGAGGTGAAATTTGTAAATGATTATGATGGCAGAACTAACCATGGTTCAATAAGTATCACAAATGTATTTAAGAAGATAACTGATACAGTTAACGGCATTAAATACAAGTTTGAAAAGGCTATAGAGGGGGGCATGAGATAATGAATAAGAAAAAAATAATGATTATTTCGGCGTCACTTCTGATGCTCGCAGCAGTTTCGGTTAAACCTGCGATGGCTTATTTTACAGACACACACAAATCTGTTGGAACAGTAATGTTTGGTAACATAGACATCACGCCACACGAAAAGGTTGATGGCCTTACCAAAACAATTACAGTTGAGAACACAGGTGACTACCCAGTATTTGCCAGAGTAAAGGTAATGGCTGGAGAAACTCATACCATCAAATTAGACAAAGAAAAGTCTACTGGCTGGGAGCTTAAGGAAGATGGATTTTATTACTATAAGAATCCAATCGATGTTAAGAAGCTTTCAGATGAGTTGGTAGTTACAATTAATCCAGGAGATGACGATTCCGACGACTTCAATGTTATCGTAGTTGAAGAAGCTACAAGAGTTAATGACAATGGTGAAGCTGATTGGGATGCAAAGTCAGTTAATAGTGAAAAATTTGGTTTAAATAATAATGATGAGGGAGGTGCGAACTAATGAATATTAAAGTTACAAAACCTCTACTTATATTAGCCGCAGGTGTTATTCTTGTTGCGGGCGGAGCCTTTGGAGCAATCGGAGCAACAAAGGCAGAGGGAGAATACTCTAGCAATGCAGAAGGTGTATCATTCGAGACTGCGGAATTTTCAGTTGATTTGATGGAGAATCAAAATGGTAAATACCAGTCCGTTGCAGGTAGTGCAGAAGCTCCAAAGTCTTTGGAAATCACATCACTTAGCAATGTGACAGCTGGAAAGGAAGAAATTCAGGTTGAACATCCTTACGACGAAGAAGTAAAGGTTGTTAACAATTCCAAAGGAGATTTTCCTCAGTATGTTCGTGTAGTTGTTAGCAAATACTGGACTGACTTGGATGGAAACAAAGATACAGAAGCTAATCCAGAATTCATCAACCTAGAGATAACAGGTGACTGGGCTGCAGTGCCAAGCGAAAGCAATAAAGAGGAAACCGTATATTATTATAAGAAACCTCTTGAGAAGAACGCAGAGGCTCAGCTTCTTAAATCCATTTCATTTGATAAGGATGTGCTTGATGCATACAAAATCACAAAAACTGATGAAGATGGTAACAAAGTTGTTACAATCAAAGGATATCAGAAGAAGAAATGCAACATAGAAGTTAGAGTAGATGCTATTCAGGCTCGCAGTGCTAAGGATGCAATTCTTGGTGCATGGGGTATTGATGTTACATTTGATGATGCAGGAAATATTACAAGCATCGATGGAACAGATATTAAGGGAGGAGAGTAGAATATGAAAAAGAAGATATTAAATGTTGTTCTAGCTCTTACTCTTGTAATGGGATTCAACAACACAGCAATAATTTCTAATGCAGCAGAGGATAGCCTTAGCTACAGCTGGGATGTAACATATAACGGAAAGAATTTCGCATCTACATATGATAGCAGCAAGGCAGCTATTCAAAATGTAATGCCTGGTGACACTATTACATACACTGTTAATTATATTAATGGTACAAATGAAGCTACAGACTTTTACATGAATGCGGATGTTATCAAGACATTAGAGGATACATCTGCTGCAGAAGGTGGAGCTTATTCCTTCAAAATCACTAACAATGGTGAGACTATTTTTGATAGCGAGACTGTAGGTGGTGATGCAGAGGAAGTTGTTGGTTTGAAACAGGTTAAGGGAAAAGAGGGGGCTTATTTTTCATTAGGCTCTGTACCTGCTAAAACATCCAACAAGGGAACAGTTCAGATTTTAATTACCCTTGATGGAAATTCTCAGACTAACAATTACATGGCTGCAGTAGCTAATCTTCAGGTGAAGTTTGGTGCAGAGGATTCTGAATCTGCAAAACGCAGCAAAACAAATGTTAAAAAGGTTACTAAGGTAAATACTATTACAAAGAATGTTCCAGTTACAACAAAGAAATCTATTGTAAAACAGGTTATAAAGACACTTGATAACGGAACAGATATTGTAGCCATTGATGATGAAGATGTACCTCTTTCAGATGGTGGCGATCCTAAGACCGGTGATTCAGTATTTCCAGTTGCTCTTTGCATTGGAATGCTTATGGCAGGTTTGTGTTTGATTGGTTGGTATGTAGTGATGACAGTAAATAATAAAAAGTCTAGCGAGGAGATGTAGGATGAAACAATTTAAAAAATTAGTTAGTACAGTCTTATGCGCACTTTTTATTGTGGCATTAACATTTAATGCACCTGTTGTTGCACATGCAACCTCTGCTTATACAATTTCAATTTCGGTTGGAAATAATACAGATGCATCATTTAATACAGATGAGCTAAAGGTTAACGGAAAAGCATGTAGCTCAGCCGTAGTAAAAACACGTAAGACTGATGATGGAAAAGATGTTCCTTTCAAGCTTGTGATTTCTAATCTTGCTTATGGTGATGAGGTTTCATTTGAACCTAATAAGCTTATCAATATAGCTGATGGCTCAAAGTACTATGTAAAAGGAATTAGAGTTTCTGGTGCAGATGCATTAGTTAATAATGGCGCTTCTCCAGTTGCACTTAAGGTACAGAATGATGAAACCTATGTAGCTGCCTACGGAGTTGGAGTAGTTATCCCATACAAGGTTCAGTATGTAGATGACAAGGGTAACACTTTATATCCTGAGGAAACATTATATGGAGCAAAGGATGACAAAGCCATTGTTCCAGCAAGACACATCAGAGATTATAAGCCTGATGAAATCGAAAAGGAAATAAAGATTGAAGACGGTGCAGTTGTTAAATTTGTATATACTGAATTGCCAGCTTCAATAAAATATGAGACTATAGAAGAGGAATCTACTGTATATGTAAACGGTGGAACCAGATATACATACGAATATGAATATGTTAATGGTCCTACAGCTGTTACAAACAGAGTAAACAACAGACCTGGTGTTGTTAATAACCGCGTGACACGTAGAACAAATACTGCAGAGAATACTACAACAGTAGATACTGCAAATGAAAATGCGGAAGATGCTACAGCACAAGACCAGGATGAGGCCGCATCAGATGACAATAGCGTAGCTATTGATGATGAACAGACACCAGCTTCTGGTGATGATAAAAAAATCCCAGATGAGGACACACCAAAATCAGTGGTTGAAAATAGTCCTGCTATGTGGGTATGGCCTGTTTCTATTATAATTATTCTTGCCATTGCTATAGTTACTATAATGGTAGTTTTAAAAAAGCAAAAACGAGAGGAATAATATAACTAGCTGATGAATGCAAAAGCATTAAAGATTTTAGGGAATCTTCTTATAATATTGGTGATTATGGTAGTTGCTCCGATAGCCCTTCTTAGAGTGATGGGCTATCAGAGCTTCTGCGTAATATCAGGATCAATGGAGCCGACAATATCTGTGGGCTCCATTGTCTGTGTCAGGGAAGCTGATTTTAGCGAGCTTTCCACAGGGGATGTTATTGCCTTTTATTCTGGTAACAGTGTAGTTACTCACAGAATTGTATCTATAAATAATGAAGATAAGCTTATCACCACAAAGGGCGATGCTAACAACACAAATGACTTTAATCCAGTTGCCTACACTAATGTGATTGGCAAGGTTACGATTCATTTTCCAATGTATGGTTATGTTGCGTCAGCTGTCAGTTTACTTTGGGGCAAGCTGATAGCAGGGGGGATTTTGTTGATAGGTGTAATTCTATCTAGCGTAAATGAGGAAAAAACTACCGACGAAAAACCAAAGTCGAAAAAATCTTCCAAGGGATTGCCGCTTCTGATTGTTGGTGCACTGATAATTGCAGGGGCCGTTACAGGATTAATACACATCTATGGAGATTATCACAAATCTAATCAGACCTATGAAAGCCTAAACGAAAGCTACGTGGAAATAAATACCGATGTAGCAACTGACCAAAAATGGCAGGACATGATTGATGTAGATTTTGATAGTCTGAAGGCAATTAATACTGATGTAGTTGGCTGGATATATGTAGAGGGAACGGACATAAGCTATCCTATTATGTATTCAGGAGATGATGAAAGCTATCTGCGAACCGCTATTGATGGTAGTGGGGCTACAGCAGGTTCTATTTTCTTGGAAGGATATAACCTTCCAGATTTTTCTGACAGCCATAACATTATCTACGGTCATAACATGCGCAATCTATCTATGTTTGGCACATTGAAATATTACAAGTCTGACAAGGATTATTATGAAAAGCACAAATATTTCCAAATAATTCTGCCACAAAAGAAGCTGCGATATGAGATTTTCTCTTACTTTGATACGGAAACTGGCTCATGGGTATACACTGTCCCATACTCGGATTCAAAGGATTTCGAGGAATATATTGGGAAACTGAAAAGCAGTTCTTATCTGAATGCAGCAGATTATGATGTACATTCATCTGACCAGGTGGTTACATTATCTACCTGTTCTTCATCGGAAAAAAGATTTACTGTACATGGCAAATTAGTGGACAGCCAATAATTTGGTGAGTAAATAATAGTTAAATATTTTTAGATGTGGCAAAAACTGCAGAATTCTGGCAAGAAAAGTTATTTAAAGCTATTTATTTTTAATATCAGCGTGATACAATAATGCTGAAATTGAAAATAAGTAGCTTTTTTTAACGATAAGGAGTAATAAGATGTCTAAGAAAAAAGTTGAGAATTTATTAAAGGGTGTTGCTATTACAGGAGCTACAGTTGGTGGAGCTTCAGTTTTAGGTGATGCTAATTTGGCATATGCGGCAGAGTTAGGTGAAGAAGAAGCTAACGCAATGGCTCAGGGAGAGATGGTTCTTCAGGTTGCAAGAGAGCAGACAGAGCAGCAGCTTCAGACTTCAATTGAAGCTATAGAAGAAGAAAAAGATGTTGAAAAAGCAGTAGAAGAAACTGAGAGACAGATGGAAGAAATCGATCTTCAGTCTGAATCTGCAAGTACATCATTAGCATCAGAGGATTCAGCTATTGAATCTACATCAGAGTCAGCAGCTGGTTCTTTGGCATCAGAGTCTAGCGAGCTTGATAGCCAGTCTACATCTGCATCAGAAAGTGCAGCTGCAGAAAACGCAAGTCTTTCGACTGCACTGTCAGAAGCTGAAGAGGAATTCGTTTCTGAATCTACATCTTTCTCAGAGGAAGGATTAGAGGATGATTACCTTGAGCAGTTGATTGGAGAAATTGAGAAGGCTAAGGCTGAGGTAGAAAAAGCACAGAATAAGGCTAAGGAAGCTGGTCAGTATCTCAATCATGATTCTAAATCAAACAACTACTATGGTGAGGGCGACAAGCTGGCAAATCTTCTTATCAAATATGCCTTCTATCAGGAGGGATATGTTGGAGAGATTTTATACAGTGAGTGGGATTCTAGCAACTACCATACCAACAGTGTAAAGGTAACTTATCTGGATTCTACAGGCGCTACCAAGCATGCATATTTTGATTATGTAACAGTTGATAAAGATGGAAACGCATTAGTTTCAGGCTTCGCTGACAGCCCAGACTATGGTAGCCAGCATGATAATCCATACGTTGTAGATGGAATCATGGTTGTTAAGAAGACTGTTGCTTATACAGATAATAACGGAAATAAGCTTACTTGGGAGTACACAACTGAGACAGGTGCCGATGGTAGAGAAGAAACTGTTTGTCACTATTTTGTAAATGGCCAGAGAATTGCAGATAATGTAGAGGTTACTCTTCATGATGATGATACATTTACATTATCATGGTCTAATGCAGGACCTAACGCCAAAGTAACTGAGGTTCATGAGGAAAATCCTTATTCATACAGTTATGTTGCGCCAGATAACACAACATATCACGATTTAAGCAAGTATGGAAATGATTTGCAGGAAGTTAATCACAAATTAGAAGGCTTCACAAGAAACAGTGCCGATTCAACTATCGGTGTTGTTGAAATTGATGCCCAGGGCAACAAGACTATTTCAACATTGGTTGATAGTGAAGGACATACTCTTAATTTGGGATACAAGACTGAAGAACATGGTTTTTGGTTCTGGGCAACTACAGAAACACATTCTTGCTTAGAAATCAATGGAAGAACATATTATTTCACCAATGCACAGATTATAAGAAACTGTGATGGCACTTATACATTAATTGGTAAATCAGATGAGGATGGAGGAAGCTCTAGATCTTATAAGATTACACTTTACACAGCAGCCAGTGCTTCTACTTCATCATTAAACTTTAATCCTCAGTTTGTTGCAAGAACACCTGATGGCACAGAGGTTTACAGAAACTATCACGGTGAAATTAAGAACGGAAACTTTGGAGTTAAGGGATACAACTACTTTACATTAGATGATTTCAACAAGGGACGTGATGATTACCATGAGCAGAGAAGTGAAGTTACATCACTTTCTGATTCATTAAGCGCAATCAAATCTGAGTCTACATCACTTTCAGAATCAGCATCTGAAAGCGCAGTAGCTTCAGAATCAGC
>CACYLQ010000062.1 GCA_902775195.1 uncultured Pseudobutyrivibrio sp. | reverse complement strand
AGAGAACTTTCATTTCATCACGAATTTCATCATCTACTGACCACATTACATCTGAAGGTCCTACAAAATGATACTTAAGCTTAAGAAGAGGATAGAGCAAGTCACCCTTTTCTGCATAATGAATAGCTAATTCTCTGGCTTTATCCAATGTTTCGATAAGATTTTCGCGACTTTCCATAGCACTTCTTAATTCTTTAAGAGCATCTGAAATAGCCTCATTTTCAAGTGAAAATACATTTAAAGGGTGGTTTTCAATCTTTTTGAGGACATTATACTGTTCATCAGCACCATCTTGTCTCTTTAATGGAGCTGCCTTTACCTTTGACCCGATACCCATACCATAGCTTTCGTTTTTTAAAGTTTCAGCTACAGCTTTTTCAGCATTAGCAATTTTTTCAGCCTTAGTGGCACCATGGAAAAGAGCAGAATGGACATCACAAAGCTTTTGAACCTCTGTCACAGGAGTTCCGCTGCTTATGAGAGCCTGTTCAGCTTTTGCAATTTCTCCAGCTTCAACCTCAGAAAAATTCTTTACGAAATCTTTCTTAACAGATTCTAAATCTTCACCATTGCTAAGTCTTTCAATGTATGATTTGAGTAAAGCTGTTCTATCATCAAGGGTGTCTCCCGTATCAGCTTGTCTATCCGCTAGTTTCTTATCAAGGGATTTCTGGACGAAATCTGGCATTTTTCCTTCTAAAACAAAACCATTATTTTTAAGGGCCAGCACAACATCAATCATATCAATGCCTTTAACAATGGCACCCTTTGGGATGGTCATTACACGTCCAATAGTATTTAGCTTTGTCTTATTTGTAATATCTTTAAAACCTAGATTATCCATAATCTGTACAAGTTCTGGATATTCTGTACATAGCTCATATACACTTTTTTTTAAATCAATTCTCTTCTCCATGTTTTCCTTCCTTTACGATAAACATATCTTTCTCGAGTGGTTCTAATCCATATAATAATTGAATAAGACTTATGGAGAAGTTGCATTTGCAACTATTTAGCACCATCATGGTCAATTTCCATTTGAAATTCCTTATCTGTGGGAAATTCATCAGCTGTTAGTGCAAAATCTATCAGGTGCTTGATTACTTGTTTCCTATCAGCTTCTATAGGAAATTTTTCTATTAGTTGTGGGCGAAGCTTTCCAAGTTGCTCGTTTATTTCTCCAAGTTTTGGTGTTAAAAGCTTCTTCTCGTGATCTCTTAGCATCTGTGTAAGGACTGGGCTATTTCCTGAACTTGAGAAAGCTCCAACAAGATTTTGTTCCTTTAAATAGGATGGGAAAATAAAGCTGCAGAGTTGGCTACAATCCACAACGTTTACAGGTATTTTCTCTGTCTTGCACAAGGAGGATATCTGTGAATTTAGAGTATTATCTGAAGTAGCTGCTACTACAAGCGTCTTATCTTTTAAATCAGTTGGTGAAAACTCTCTTTCCTCTAAAAATATACGGTCCACGCTCTTTGCAAGGGCTCTGATTTCATCATTTATGTCTTTGGCCACTACATATACGTATGCCTCAAAATCTAATAATACTTTAATTTTTCTATATGCAACATTGCCACCACCTACAACTAAGCATTTACTGTCCGTTAGATTTACAAACATTGGAAAATACGCCATATTTTCCCCTCCTCGCGAGATTTATGAAATCATTTTAGCTAATTTTGATTTGTTGTTCAATGACAATGGAGGTTGCAGGTGAAAGAATTATGTGTTATTTTAAGTGTGATTTAAGTCACACCGCAGGAGGATTGTAATATGAAATTGAATACCAGAGAGCTGACAATTACAGGATTATTTGCAGCTCTTATTATAATTGGAGCGTTTCTAAAGATTGACATACCATTACCACTTTATACCATGCATTTCACATTACAGTGGTTTTTCGTTATGATGGCGGGCTTTTTGCTTGGATCGAGACTTGGAGGGCTCAGTGTAGTAGTGTATTTACTATTAGGTCTCTGCGGACTTCCTGTATTTGCATCAGGTGGAGGAATTGGCTATATATTGCGACCAACATTTGGTTTCTTGTTGGGATTTGTATTTGCAGCCTATGTGATTGGCTATATGACGGAGAGAATGAATAATTCAAAACGCTGGCAATACATTATCCCTGCAACTGTTGGATTATTTGTCTATTATGGAGTTGGCGCAATATATTTTTATTTTATGAAGAATTTGTATGTAGGTGAAACAGTATCGTTCACTGTAGTGGTTGTTCAATACTGCTTAATCACCATAATTCCAGATTTTATTCTTTGTGTTCTTGCGGCTGGATTTGCTGTACAACTGCGACCTGTTTTTGGTCGAATCGGTTTGCCAAGGGGGTAATCAAATGCTGATTAAAATTGGTACCAGGGGATCAAAGCTTGCCTTAGTGCAGACTAATTATGTTTGCGATACATTGAAAAAAGCATTCCCTGAGCATCAATATGAAATTGTTGTTATTAAGACAACAGGCGATATGGATTTAACTAAGCCTTTGGATCAAATTGGTTCTAAAGGTTTATTTGTAGATGAAATTGAAAAGGCTCTTTTGAACAATGAAATACAGCTTGCGGTACATTCGATGAAGGATATGCCCGCTAAACCATCTGAGGGATTGGTATTCGCAAAGTCTTGGTTAAGAGAAGATCCTAGAGATGTTCTTATACTAAAATGTTGTCATAAATTATCAGATTTACCAATAGGCTCAAATATTGCTACTGGCAGCAAGAGACGTTCCTATCAATTGTTAAAACTTAGGCCAGACTTACACATCTTTCCTATTAGGGGAAATATTGATACTAGAATCAGAAAGCTTCATGAGGGACTTGAAGATGGAACTCAATTGGATGGAATAGTTTTGGCAGCTGCCGGTCTTCATAGGTTAAATATAAACACCGATACTTGCTATTATTTTACTCCAGATGAAATGATTCCAGCTCCTGCCCAAGGGACATTGGGTATCGAACTTAATGCAAATAACCATGAATTGTTAGAAATGGTAAATGCTTTGAGCGACGAAGATGCAGAGAAAGTTACATTTTTGGAGAGAGGCTTTCTTGATAGGATTGGCGGTGACTGCCATCTTCCTATAGGTGCCTACGCATACAAGGAAAATGGGAACTTCGTGTTAAAAACGGTTTTTGGAAATGAGACAGGTGAAAAGCTTGCTTTTTCCGAAGTTTCGGGTGCAAAAGCCGAAATAGATTTGATAGAGAAAGCTGTCATCGATATTAGAAGACAGTTGGAGGATTTATAATGAATTCTTTAGGAAAGGTTGTTCTTGTTGGCGCAGGTCCTGGAGACATGGGACTTATGACAATCAGGGGGCAGGAATATCTTGAGAAAGCTGATTGCATCATATATGACAGGTTACTAAACCCGAGGTTACTTTCAATTGCACCAGCAAACTGTGAAAAGATATTTGTTGGTAAGGCAAACCATTTACATACTGTCCCACAGGACAAAATCAACGAGCTTTTGTATGAAAAAGCCTGCAAGTACAAATTGGTTGTTCGTCTTAAGGGTGGAGATCCTTATGTCTTTGGACGAGGTGGTGAAGAAGCCCTTTACTTGATTGATAAAGGCGTTCAAGTGGACGTCGTTCCAGGCGTAAGTTCTTCCATAGCTGCTCTTGCCGCCGCAGGTATTCCTGTTACTCATAGAGGTGTTTCAAAAGGTTTTCAGGTTATCACCGCCCATAGTAAGAAAGATGCGCTAGCCGATATTGATTACTTGAAGCTTACTGATGAGACAGTGACTTATATATTTTTGATGGGACTTTCTCATGTAGGTGAAATTGCAAGGGGATTAATCGCTGCCGGCAGAGACGCCGAAACCAAAGTAGCTGTTATATCTAATGGAACTACTAATCATCAAAAGAAGGTAGTAGCAACATTAAATGACATAGATGAAGCAGTTGCTGTTGCACGCATCGATTCCCCTGCGATTATTGTGGTAGGAGAAGTTGCCAAATTAGAAAAAGAACTTAATTTTTTTGAGCAACGACCTTTATTTGGCAAAAAAATATTTTTGCCTGTTATTAGGGGGTTCGACTACACCCTTGGTAATCCGAGAAAGAGTTTTTTCGAAAACGAACTAGAATCAAAATTAATTGAATTTGGAGCTGAGGTTATCACCGCTTGTTCTGGCGCTATTAAGCCAATAGAATGCGATTTGAAATTTCTGACTGAACTTAAGGAGAATGCTTTTATAGTATTTACTAGCTCCAATGGAGTTAAGGCATTCTTCTGGAATCTATTTGAAGTAAACAATCTTGATTCGAGAGCGATATCAAACGTGAAATTCGCCTGCATTGGACAAAAGACCGCATCGACACTTAAGGAATTTGGATTTAATTCAGATATTATTTCTGAAAAGCAAACTGGTGAGGATTTGGCATTGGCTTTAAATGGTAGACTTGATTCTTCCTCAGAGACTTATTGGTTCTGCCAGAAGAATACTTCTGAACTATTTGAGAAGAACATAGACAGCAAAATAAAGCTGAATAAGATTGTATGCTATGAAAATAAGCAGCTTGAGTACGATAACTCTGAAGATATGAAAGAAAAAATCTCAACTTGTGAAATGGCTATATTTACAAGCGGTAGTAATGCAACTTTTGCTATTGAACAATTTGGAAATAATGTGCCAAAGAAAATCATTTCAATTGGTCCAGCTTGCAGCAAGACAATTATTAATTTGGGATATGAAGTTTATAAAGAGGCAGAGATTTCATCCTACGATGGAATAATGGAGCTTTTGCTATGAATTCAGAGAAAAGAGTAGAGAGAGGATTATTAAATCTTCTTAGTGAGAAGAGCAGAAAAGAACTTCTTGATGTGGGTAAGGTTATAACTTTGAGAAAAGGCGAAATCTTATTTGCAGAGAGGGAAGAAGTCAAGTGCATGTATATTATCCTTGATGGATTTGTAGCGCTATACCGCAATAGTAGATATGGTGAAATCAAGATAATTTTTATTTGTACCAAAGGTGAGGTTTTAAATGAGGTTGTTCTGCAAGACAAGAAGACCAGCATCTGTACGAAGGCCCTTGCAGATACCCAATTACTATGTGTGCATCGAAGCGAGCTCTATAAGCTTATGGCAGATAATACAGAGTTGTCTCGAGAAATTTTTGATTCCTTGGCTAGAAAAACAAGAAGACTTTATCACCAGGTTGGAAATGCCAACGGAACATACCCTATTGAGAAACGTTTGGCAGCTAAAATATGGAAGCTTGCTCGTGACTATGGCAATTTCACTCCAGAAGGTGTGCAGATTAGCTTTGAGTTAACGGTAACATTTCTTGCAAATATGCTTGGTGCTAAGCGAGAGACGGTCTCTAGGATTATTTCATCATGGAAAAAAGATGAGATTGTTATTCATGAGAACGGCTTTCTTACTGTAATTGATATGAAAAGTTTAAAAGAAATTTCACAATAAGTGTGATATATATCACAGACAATGTAAAAGCCCTACTTGATAATAAATATCAAGAAGGGCTTTTTTACATCATGGATTGTCAAAAAATTAACGTACTTTCAATCAGCAATTATTGTAAAAGGAGAAAAATATGGGATACAAGTTTTCCAAAGAAGAAATGGCATCCATTTTTTCAAAACTGGCAGTGGATTACGATGTATTTGCACCTGTAGTTAAAAAAGGGGATGGTACCTTTTCTGACGTAGATGTGGTGCGATACGACAAGGTTTCAAGTTTAGATGAAATCGAGTTTGAGAAAAAATCCGATTATTCATTTAAAGAGGCGCTTTTGCCAATCAATGAGACTATTTTTTATTTTACTGAGGACGAAACAACAGTTCCAAAGGGACCTGCAAAGGAGCGATTGGTATTCTTACGTGCATGTGATTTAAATGCAGTAAAAAGACTGGATCAGATTTATTTAAAGAATGGTTTTGAAGATTTTTATTACAAGAGAACCCGAGAGATGACTAAGTTTGTTCTTATGGGTTGCAAGGAGTCTTGCACTTCAGGATTCTGTGTAAGCATGGGAACAAATACTACTGACGAATACGATCTGTATCTTAAGCTTGATGGTGATAATGCCTATGTAGAAGCCAAGGATGAGAAACTAGCAGAGGCATTTAAGTCAGGCAACGAAGAAGCAGTTTCTCCAGATTTTGTTTCTGAGAATCCAACAAAGGTTACACTTCCTAAGAACATCACACCAGAGACCATGAAGTCTGAGTTGTTCAAGGAATACGGCAACCGTTGCATTAACTGTGGTCGGTGCAACTTCGTGTGCCCAACCTGCACATGCTTTACAATGCAAGATATTTTCTATAAGGATAATGAGAAAAACGGAGAGCGTAGAAGAGTTTGGGCTAGCTGCCAGGTAGATGGATATACAGAAATCGCCGGTGGACATGGCTTTAGAAGTGATAATGCAGATAGAATGCGATTCAAGGTCATGCACAAGATTCACGATTTTGAGAAACGATTTGGATATCATATGTGCGTAGGCTGTGGACGTTGTGACGACGTATGCCCAGAGTACATTTCATATTCTAATTTAGTTAATTGTCTTGGAAAGGAGTGTGAATAAAATGAAGAATGAATATATACCACAGCTTTCCGAGATAAAAGAAGTAATTAAGCATACAGATTTAGAGTATACCTTCAGGATGGCGTTTGACGGCGAGGTCAAGCCAGGACAGTTCTTTGAGATTTCTATTCCAAAATACGGCGAGGCACCTATTTCTGTTTCCGGAATTGGAGATGGTCTTGTAGACTTTACAATCCGCCGTGTAGGAAAGGTTACCGACGAAGTATTTGAGAATTATGTTGGAGATAAGCTTTTCATCCGTGGACCATATGGTAATGGTTTTGACATCAATAATTATAAGGGCAAGGAAATAGTAATCATTGGTGGTGGAACTGGTGTATCGCCTATGCGAGGAGTTATCCAGTATTTTGCAAAGAATCCTACTGATGCTGTAAGCACTACTGTTATTGCTGGTTTCAAATCTCCTGATGATGTTCTTTTCAAGAAAGATTTTGAGGAATGGTCAAAGACTATCAATGTTATCAAGACCGTTGATAATGCTCCAGAAGAATATGATGGACCAACTGGTATGGTTACAAAATATATTCCTGATCTTAAATTTCAAGATATTAAAAATGCAGTGTTTATCTGTGTTGGACCACCAATCATGATTAAGTTTACTATCATGGAAATCCAAAAACTCGGTGTTGCTGATGAACAGATTTGGACAAGTTATGAGCGTAAAATGTGCTGCGGACTAGGTAAGTGTGGACATTGCAAGATGGATGATAAATATGTTTGCCTTGATGGTCCAGTATTTAACTATACTGAGGCCAAGGAACTTTTTGATTAAGAGAAAGGAGTATAAGGTATGTCATTAGATATTAATACAAAAAAAGCTAAGAAAAATGCTTGGCGAATAACCAAAGAACGTGGCATCGGTGCTTCTAGAATCAGAGTTCCAGGCGGATACTGTGATGCAGAAGTCCTTGGCATGGTTCAGGAAATCGCCCAGACATATGGAAATGGTTATGTTCATTTGACTACACGTCAGGGATTCGAAATTGAAGGAATCCATCTTGAGGATATGGAGGAAGTTAACAAAAAGCTTCAGCCTATTATCGAGAAGGTGGGAATCAACCAGAACGGTGAGGATAAAGATAAGGGCTATAGTGCTTCAGGTACAAGAAATGTATCAGCATGCATAGGCAATAATGTATGTCCTTTTGCAAACTACAATACATCAAATTTAGCTAGAAGAATTGATAAGGAAATCTTCCCTAATGATTTGCACTTCAAGGTAGCTTGTACAGGATGTTCTAACGATTGTGCAAAGGTTAGAATGCACGACTTTGGTATTATCGGTCAGACAATGCCACAGTATGATCCAATGCGCTGTGTTAGTTGTAATGCTTGCGTAAAGGGCTGCCAGTCACTTTCTGTTGGTGCACTTCGTATGGAGAATTATAAAATTGTCCGCGATACAGAAAAGTGTATCGGCTGTGGTGTCTGCGTTACAAAGTGTCCTACAAGAGCTTGGACTCGTTCAGAAAAGAAGTACTATAAGCTTACAATTATGGGACGTACTGGCAAAAAGAATCCTCGTTTAGGCAAGGATTGGCTCATCTGGGCTGATGAAGACAACATCGTAAAAATCATCAAGAATACATACGCATTTGTTGAAGAATATATTTCTCCAAATGCACCAGCTAGAAAAGAGCATATTGGCTACATTATCGATAGAGTGGGCTTTGAAAAGTTCAAAGAATATGCACTAAAGGATGTGGAACTTATGCCAGAAACAATAATGAATAACACTGTTTACTGGGATGGAATTCACTTTGATAACCAACACTAATTAAAGAGGAGAAAAAATATGTTTAAAGATGAATTTGAGGCCGCTGCCAATGGTGCGGCTGGTAAGGTGACGTTTTTAAAGAAGAATCCAGTTGGATACTTTTTACTCTCCATGCTTGCAGGTGCTTACATTGGGTTTGGAATTCTTTTGATTTTTACAATTGGAGGACAGCTTGCTGGAGCTCCTGTAACTAAGATGGCAATGGGTGTTTCCTTTGGCATAGCACTTTCTTTGGTAGTTATCGCAGGAGCCGAGTTATTTACTGGAAATAACCTTGTTATGACTGCAGGAATGCTAAAGAAGAAGATTACAGTTGCAGATGGAATCAAGCTTTGGATTGTATGCTATCTTGGCAACTGGGTTGGTTCTATTCTTTTAGCTGTTATTTATAATTTTACTGGTCTTGCAAATGGACCAGTAGGAGAGTTTATGGCAAATGGTGCACTTGGTAAAATGTCTGCCACAGCACCTCAACTTGTAGCAAGAGGAATTCTTTGTAATATGCTGGTTTGTCTTGCTACCTGGTGTGGTTTCAGAGCTAAGTCAGATGCAGGAAAGCTGATTATGATTTTCTGGTGTCTATTCGCATTTATTACTACTGGCTTTGAACACAGCATTGCAAATATGACGCTTCTTACAGAAGCATTATTAAATCCTTGTGGAGTTGCTGTAACAATGGGTGGCTATATGCATAATCTGTTATGGGTTACTCTTGGCAATATGATTGGCGGAATTCTATTTATAGCAGTGCCATATGCAGTGTCAGCAAAGGAATAAATAAAAGAAGAGTCTGTCTTGTATTAAGGCAGACTCGGAACTTTAGATTTATTAATTTCCTTTACGATAAAAGTATCTTTGTCAAAGTCTATAATTCCATCATCTCTCATTTTTGAGAGCTCTCGTATCATTGCGCTACGATTCACTGATAAGTACTCTGCAAGAGCTACTCTTGAAAGAGGGGAATTAACATATTTTATGTTCTGTTCCTGGGCTAGTTGAGAAATATAGGCTAAAAGCTTTTCTCGAATGCTTCCTTTTGAGAGAACCTCTATTTTATTAAGGAACTTTTGATTCTTGGTTCCAAGTAGGTGAAAGAGGTTTGTTGCAATCTGAGCATGAAATCCACAGGCATTAGGGCATGAAACAATTCCTACGTAGGGGATATTATCTGTTTCCATATAGATGGTCTGACCCTTCTTGAACTCCTTTTTGAAAGAACGGATGCAAACTAACAGTTTGTCTAAATCTGCCTCTTTAATATTTTCAAAAAGAGCAACGTCGTTATAACTAATTTCATTATTCATAGCCTTCACCTGCCTATCCATATACTATCTAAATAATACGATGAGAAGAGTTGCATTTGCAACTATTTTGCCTGCGGTTTAGGGTTATAGTTCTAGCTATGAACAAACAACAGGTTTAAAAGGAGTCAAACAAATGGAAAATAAGATGTTTTGTTATCAGTGTCAGGAGACTGCTGGATGCAGTGGTTGCACAATGTCTGGTGTATGTGGAAAGAAGCCAGAGGTTGCAAATCTTCAGGATTTATTAGTATACGTTACAAAGGGACTTTCTGCTGTAACAACAGCGCTTCGTAAAGAAGGCAGGGATGTTCCAGAAAGTATAAACCATCTTGTGTCTGTTAATCTGTTTTCTACTATTACAAATGTAAACTTTGATTATGATGCGATTTTCGAAAAAATCAGAGAGACTATTTTCGTTAAGGAACAGTTGTTAGGTCAGCTTAGTGAAGGTTCAAAAGCTAACCTCCCAGAGGCAGCTCTTTGGTCAGGGGCAGAAGTTGAATTTGATTCAAAGGCAAAGACAGTAGGTGTTCTTTCTACTGAAAATGAAGATATCCGTTCACTTAGAGAGCTTATCACTTATGGTCTTAAGGGACTTGCTGCTTACTCTAAGCATGCCAACGCACTGCTTAAGGATAATGTAGAAGTTGATGCATTTTTACAGAAGGCACTTGCGGCAACATTAGATGACAGTCTTTCTGTAGATGATTTGGTAGCTCTTACATTAGAAACTGGAAAATTTGGTGTGGATGGAATGGCGCTTCTTGACGAGGCCAACACATCTGCTTATGGAAATCCAGAAATTACTCAAGTAAATATAGGTGTAAGAAATAATCCCGGTATCCTTATTTCTGGTCATGATCTTAAGGACTTGGAAATGCTCTTAGAGCAGACAAAGGGAACTGGCGTTGATGTATATACTCATTCAGAGATGCTTCCAGCTCACTATTATCCATTCTTTAAGAAGTATGATAACTTTGCAGGCAACTATGGAAATGCATGGTGGAAGCAGAAGGAGGAGTTTGCAAGCTTCAATGGCCCAATTCTTATGACTACAAACTGTATCGTTCCCCCAGCAGATTCTTACAAGGATAGATTGTTCACAACAGGAGCATGTGGTTATCCAGGTTGCAAACACATAGATGGAAAATATGGTGAGACCAAAGATTTCTCTGAAATCATTGAGATGGCTAAGAAATGTCAGGCTCCAACAGAAATCGAGACAGGAACAATCACAGGTGGTTTCGCTCACGAGCAAGTATTCGCCCTTGCTGATACAGTAGTAGATGCTGTTAAGTCTGGTGCAATTAAGAAGTTTGTTGTTATGGCAGGCTGTGATGGACGTGCAAAGAGCAGAAGCTATTATTCAGAGTTTGCTCAGGCTCTCCCAAAGGATACAGTAATTCTTACAGCAGGCTGTGCCAAGTATAAGTACAACAAGCTGGATTTAGGGGATATCGGAGGAATTCCAAGAGTGTTAGACGCTGGTCAGTGTAATGACTCTTATTCACTAGCACTTATCGCGCTTAAGCTTAAGGAAGTATTTGAGCTTGATGATGTGAACGACCTTCCAATCGTTTACAACATCTCATGGTATGAGCAGAAGGCTGTAATTGTGCTTCTTGCACTTCTTTACCTTGGAGTTAAGAATATTCACCTTGGACCAACACTTCCAGCATTCCTCTCACCTAATGTTGCTAATGTATTAGTTGAAAACTTTGGTATTGCTGGAATTACAACAGTAGAAGATGATATCAAGACTTTAATTGGATAGGAGGGGAGAAGATGAGTGCATTTTTAGGACCAATTCATTCGCTGATGTACAATAGAATTATTACTATGCAACAGGTTATCAATGCCATTGCTGAATTAACTGAGGCAGAGGGCTGGAATGTTGACGTGAATGCCTTTGTTATAAAGGAATTTCCACCTATAGAAGAGGCGGTAGATTTGAGTAACATTCATGCGTCCTTATTTGGGATGGTAGATGGAGCAGAAAAGAGATTTGCTGATATCATTTCGGCAATTTCAAAAAATAATTCTGAACGACTTGAGAAAATTGAAGCCGTTGTTAGATCAACTGGAGAGTCAATGATAATTGAGGGTGTTAACAGCCCAGAAGAAGTTTGTAGCCAATTGCAGGAGATTTTATTAGATGGAATGCCTTGTGACAGAGCAACTATGGTAAATTATAATTCAGATGGAAGTATCGAAATTCTTAGAACTATGGATCTTCATTCAAGTTATTTTGAGGAAGTCGGTCTCGATGGGGAGTTGTATTACCTTTTACTCAAAGCATTTGTCACAGGATTATTATCGCAAAAGGCAGTAAATATCTCAGGTGATTTTATTCATAATATTGTAATTAGCAAATAGAAAGCTGGCGCTGCAATTGCTACTGGTTTGAGTGCATCAATTGGAGGTCTTATACCACTTGCGTATTTCATAAAGCCTAATGACAGATTGCTTAGATTTTCACTTACACCTATTAAATTTGCAGCAATAATCTCCGTACTAAGAAGTATGGTGTTTGAGTTACTAGCATTTTTAATCCTACCACTAATTTTGGGAATAAATGGCATATGGTGTGCAGTTGCCGTTGCTGAAATTGCAGCATTTTTTGTTTCGTGGATTTTATTATTATCACAGAATAAGAATTATCTTTTGACATGCAGTTTGCAGGATTTCTTGCGATAACATTAAAGCAGATAATAAATTTGACATATGTCAGTAATGATGATAAATTATAGCTGACATATGTCACAAAAGTGGGAGGGTTCTATTGTGCCTAGATTACCAAAATGTAGAAAAATACGTGTATTTCCAGATTACTATAGCTTTGTTCCAGAGAATTCAGAGAATCCTCAGTTGGAGACAATCACCCTTACTCTAGATGAGTATGAGACTTTGAAACTTCTAGATGCTGAAGGTATGAATCAAGAGGATTGTGCAAATAGCATGGGTGTTGCAAGAACAACTGTTACAGCTATGTATGAGAGTGCTAGAAGAAAAATAGCAATTGCACTTGTAGAGGGAAAGCGAATTCGTATATCCGGTGGTAATGTAGAGATGGATAGAAACCAAGCTTTTTTTGATAATAACTTGAAATCAAAAGGAGTAAATACAATGAGAGTAGCAGTAACTTATGATAATGGAAATGTGTTTGGACACTTTGGAAGAACAGAGCAGTTCAAAGTATACGATATCGAAGATGGCAAGGTTGTTAACTCTGAGGTTGTAAGTACTAATGGTGAGGGCTGTGGCGCTCTTGCAGGTGTTCTTAATCTTGCTGAAGTAGATGTTCTTATCTGTGGTGGTATCGGCGGTGGCGCTGTAATGGCTCTTCAGGAGGCAGGCATTCAGTTATACGCAGGTGCAAGCGGGAACACTGATGAAGTCGTAAATGCATTCTTAGCCGGTACACTTGCAGCTTCAGGTGAAGCAAACTGTTCACATCATGATGAAGAACATGGTGACGGACATAGCTGCCATGGACACGGTCATGGAAGTTGCCACAATTAAATACATATAAAGTAGTAAAGGAATTGGAGACATTATATATTCCAGCTCCTTTTATTTATGAGAGTGTTGTCGATTGACACATAATATATAAAATACAAAAATTACTTAAGCTAGCATTTGCGGGCTTTTTTGATGTCTTTTTATATCTTATGTGTCATTTTTTGGCGGCTTTTTATATTTTATCTGTCAATCCGACATCATTTTATACGTTATGTGTCACAAAATCGCATAAAAT
>CACYLQ010000061.1 GCA_902775195.1 uncultured Pseudobutyrivibrio sp. | reverse complement strand
TTGCTGCCACATGCTACAAGACCCATTGTCATTGCAGCAACCATCATCATTGCTAAAACTTTTCTCTTCATTTTTCCCCTCCTTATAAGGTCTAATTGATTTATGGGATTCCCCCCTTGTTGAGATAATATTAGCCTAGAAGTTTGGGATTTTACATTGATAAAAAAAAGTTTCTTGTTTGATTTTTTATTCAGTTTTTTGTAAAGTTTGATTTTCTACGATTTCGGTAGAATTTTTAGGGAGATGGACAGTTACTTTTGTGCCCTCCTGATATTTGCTGTCCACAACTAACCCATAATCGTCTCCAAGATTAAGGCGAATACGTTCATTTACATTGTAAAGACCATAAAGAACGTTTTCCTCTGGAACACTTTCCAGCAAGCCATTGTTTACTGCTGCAAGGCGTTCCTCAGTCATGCCGATTCCATCATCTGCTACTTCTATATAGTAGGAATCCACAGTCTCCCACCCTTTTATGGTGATTTTTCCACCGCCACGTTTGTTTTTTATACCATGATAAAGGGCATTTTCCACAAGTGGCTGAAGTGTGATTTTAGGAAGCTTGTTAGTAAAAAGCTCCTCTGGAACATCTATTTCATAGCTAAGAATATCCAAATATCTAATCTGCTGGATTTCCAAATAGCTGGTGACATGCTGCAAATCTTCCTTAACGGTTACGATTTCTTTACCCTTATTAAGAGATGTTCTGAAGAAATCTGAAAGACTGCCTACCATGGCAATTACCTGCTTTTGATTACCCGCCTCTGCAGACCAGACAATAGCATCCAAGGTGTTGTACAAAAAGTGTGGATTAATCTGAGCCTGAAGCAATTCGAACTCCGCCTTTCGAAGCTGGCGCTGTTCTGCTCTAACCTGCTTTTCGATAGGCTCGGTGATTTGGATTGGTACAAAAATTGAATACACTACTAATATAGAAATAAGCACCATGAAAAAGCACACTGCTATTCTCATAAAATTGATTACATGTGCCCTGTTATTTTGCTGAGCAGTTTGCAGTTCTCTGTTTTCATAGTAGATGTATTCGTTGATGGTGTTTTGCACCAGGCCCGTTACGATTTGCACATCGTTTTCCCAAATGACCATGTTCTCCTCGTAGCGACCTTCGCTTTCCAGATTAGAAACAATTCGGGCGTTGTAGGTTTCAAGATTGTCCAGATATTTGGCTGTACTCTCCAAACGTTTTCTGTTATCTTCCGTGTCAGTGTACTGTTCCAGGTTATTAACAACGCGTCTGGCGTCAGTAAGAAGACCAGGCAGCAGGGACTGACCTGGTGTCTTGTTACCAACAATCAAAAGATATGTTTCATAGTCGTAATCATTTTTAAAATCCAATGAAAATTCGCTAGCCGTTACAACAGAATTAAGCATTTTGTCGTATCTGGAATTCATTTCCCAAAGAGTGTAAAAAACGTAGCCCAATAAAAACAGTATAGGAATCAGCAAAAACAAATACGATATTCTTATTTGAAGGGCGAGCTTTCCCTGCTCTTTTTCACTATTTCTGCTTCTCATTTCACTTCCTCTTTTGCTGTTCCACGGTACTGAGTAGGTGTCATCCCCTGTGCCTTCTTAAAAGCGTAAGAGAAATAATGAGAATCCTTGTAGCCTACCATAGTTGCTATTTCGCTGCTCTTTTTGCTGGTGCAGCGCAACAGCTCCTTAGCCTTTGTTATACGATAATCTGTAAGATATTTAATAAAAGGCTGACCTGTTTGCTGACGGAAAACTGCACTCAAATGATTTGGCGAAAAGTTAACATAGGCTGCCAATGTATTAAGGGAGAATTCTTCATCTGCATAGTTTGCCTCTATAAATTCGATGGCATCTCTAACCACATCGTGATATCTGCTCTTAGATTTTTCCTCGCGAAGATTGATAGCCGCATCGATAATTCGCTTCATGTAACCCACGGCATTTTCCTTGTTAAGCATAATGCCCTTGTCAGAATCAAAGGATTCAATATTGTTGCGGGATGAACCGATTTCGTTTTCCACAAAATCCACTACCGTAAGATAGGTATCCATAGTTAGATACTGGCGGAACATGGTGGAATTCATAACACTGGCGCCAAGCTCTCTTATAAATTCCTCAACGAAGAAGGTAACCTCGTTGCAGTCACCTCTGCGCAAGAATTCAATAACTCGCTCATGCGCCATCTGCTTAGGGTTAATCTCTGATAAGGATAGGTCGTCATTTTCCTGTACTGAATGCTCGTTACCCCAGATAAATTTGTTGGTTTCACCTAAATGACGATGGGCGAATCCTCGTCCTGCGCTATCAAAGGACTCTGGAATTTCGGTGATGTGGGTAACAGTTTTGCCCACGCCTCCGAAGAATCTGATGTGACGATTTTCTTCAAACATGGACTCCATCGTATTTATACATTCCTTTAAAAGAGCATCCATCTGCTCCATGGAATCTGCCTTAAATAAAAATGCCTTGCCTTCCAGATGACGGTCGAAAAGCAAAGCATGTTTCTCCTCGGCCATCTGCTTTAATCTGTCCTCCATGGAAACGACAGTACCAGAGTACTCCTCCATGTCATGGCGGTCAGACCAAACCTTTAACAAAAGCACGTTGTAGCAAACTGCAGAAAGGTCAAGTGACAAATTCCTTGCCTCACCCATGAGACTGACTGTGTCTCTTCCGCCAGTTACCAACGAATCAAAGAACCTAAGCTTTTCAGCCAGATTCTTTTCCTCCATCTCTCTTTCGTACTTTTCAACGATGGCCAATTCTTCTTTTTTATCTTTTATTTTTTGACCAAGGCTTTCCAATTCTTCTACTAATTTTTCACCGCTAATAGGCTTGCCTAAATATTTGGCAACGCCGATGTTTAGCGCCTCCTGGGCATAGGCAAACTCCTCGTAGCCTGTGAGCAGGATGATTTCTGTAGAAGAATGCTCCTCCTTAATCATTTTGGACAGAGTAAGTCCATCCATAAATGGCATTTTGATATCCGTAATTACGATATCAGGAAGCTCCTTTCTAATCATAGGAAGTGCTACCTCACCATCACCAGCCTCACCGCAGAATTCGAAGCCGTGACCATTCCAATCAATGTTGTTCTTGATTGATTCGCGGACAAAATACTCGTCCTCAACTAAAAAAACCTTTAACATAAATTCCCCCAATAAAACAACTACTTACAAACAATCTGATTACGACCGCCCTCCTTAGCCTCGTACAGATTTGCATCAGCTCTGCTTAATGCTTCATCACTGGTTTCCCCAGGAATCATGGCAGTCAAGCCAAAGCTCATTGTGATTTGTCTGTCGGTATCAGGCACATAGATGGTTCGCACGTCATCCATTATCATTGATAGCTCTCGTTTTGCTATATCAAGCTCACGATTATCAAAGATAAGAAGGAATTCCTCGCCTCCCCATCTAGCCGCAAAGCCCTTTCCGACCATTCCCTTTTTCAGTTTGGCCGCCACCATTCTTAGAACCTCGTCACCCATTTCGTGACCGTAGGTGTCGTTAACCTTTTTAAAGAAATCGATGTCCGCAATACATACACAGTATTTCATTCCCATTTCTACTATGCGAAGCCTAACCTCTTCCAGCTTCTTGTCTGCAGAACGTCGATTGTTTAGCTCTGTCAAAGCGTCGAATTCAACTAAGGTCTTTATAGCTCTGGCCATCTTTTTACCTTCATTGGCCAGACTCTTAATTTCGTCATCCTCCGCCATCAGCTCACGTGGCATTTCGTAATCGAAATCACCGTTTGCCAGCTTATTCATGTATCTGTCCATTTTAAAGATTCGATCTGCCAGCTTTTTGTTGAAGCGAACCATGATAATGCCAAAGAAAATCGCTACAATTAAGCAGATTCCAATAATTGGCAAAACATATTTGAAAACAGAGCTTTGAACATCCTCCGCTGAACGGCAAACTGCAATCATACCAAGCTTTTCACCGTTTTCTCCAAAAACTGGCATGTAGTATGCAAAGCTTTTCCTGTCATAAACCACTACATTATCGTAGAATTTACTTTCCCCAGTATCGTACACTTCGTTTTTAACCACTGCCGCGGCCTTGGTTCCCATGGCGCTGTTGCCTTCGGCATCACTAAGTGTAGTCAGGACTCTCACATCCTCATAGAATATCGACACATCGATATCCAGTCTTTTTGAAAGCATCGACATAAGAGTGTTTTCACCATTGAGAAGCTGGTCCCCTTTGTATATTTCCAGCTCTCCACTGTCTTCATCTTTTTCAATGTGAAAATCCCCGGCGTAAAATTTATCAAAAATAAGACTTACTAAATCCGCATCATTTATCAGCTCTTTTTGAATATAGTCCGTGATGGATTTTCTGACGATGCTGGCAGAAACCGCCACAATGGCGATGGTCATAAGTGTCAGCGGCACCAATGTCATCTTCAGCATCTGCTTTTTAAGACTGTTTTTTAACCCACTATCTGCCATACCCCTCTCCTTTGTGAAAAACCAAAAAGAGTAGGCGATAAAGCCTACTCTTCAAAATTACTCTTGTGATTTTAAGAACTCAGATAGCATTTTAAATAGAGCATCTGCAGTAGCCTCAACGCCCATTAGGGAGCTGTTAATGCAGAAATCGTAGCCCCTGCTATCTCCCCATTTCATTTTAGAATAATAGTTGTGGTATGCTTTACGCTTTTTATCGTGACGATACATCTTAGCCTTAGCTTCGATTTTGTTAAGCTTATAAAGTCGACAAATTCGTTCTGTTTTGGCTGCCTCATCACCCCTAATAAAAATTGATATAAGCGCTGGGTTGTCTCGTAGGACATTTTCCGCACATCTTCCTACCACCACAAAGCTTTCTCCGCTTTCAGCCTTCTCTCTGATAAAATCGAACTGTAGCTTTGCTATTGTATCCTGCACACTAGAAGAATGACCGCGAACTGTACGTGTCAGTCCCTGACGCTTCATCTCCTCATGTTTGTGCAAATCCTCTGCGTCTATTCCGTTTCTTTCCGCCATTTGATCAAGCATATTGCGATCATACATTGGAATGTCAAATTTTTCTGCAAGTCTGCTGGCGATTTCGTGACCGCCGCTTCCGTATTCTCTACCTACTGAAATTATAAATTGCCCCATAAACTACCCCCCTTTTCAGTATTGTCTATACCAATATTTTAAATGATTGTTCAACATAAGTCGAGATAATTGTCCACTTAGGAGGACAATTATCTACAGATATCTGAAAAAGATGCTTATCATTGAGATGACAAGCACAATTATTGTACCTGGCACAAGTTCCTTACAGTATGTTCCCCAACTGATAGGATAACCTTCCTTACCTGCTGTAGAGATACCAACAACGTTAGCGCTGGCACCGATTGGTGTCATGCTTCCACCGATATCAGTACCGATAGCAAGTGTCCAAGCCATTGTTGAAAGGTCAACGCCTGTAGTAGCTGCAAGAGTTCTGATAACTGGAATCATTGTAGCTGAGAATGGAATGTTATCAATGAATGCTGATGCAAATGCACTTACCCAAAGGATGATTGCAATCATAAGATGAGCATTTCCACCTGATACCTTAGCAATAAATTCTGCAATAACAACTAATACACCTGTCTCCTCAAGTCCACCGACTACGATGAAAAGACCGATGAAGAATAACAATGTATGATAATCTACTCTCTTAAGAAGAGTAAGGGCCTTACGTCCTGCTGTTGCAAGCGTGATAGCTGCAATAAATGTACCGATAAATGCAACTGTAAGACCAGTCATTGAATGAGTAACAAGAAGTGTGATTGCAATGATGAAGATAACTGTGCTAGTTAAAAATTCCTTCATGTTGTCGATTCTGATATCAACATCGATTGTGCTTGGATCTACCTTATCGGCAGGGTCCTGTAATCTGTTTCTCATTGTGAAGTAGAAATACAAAATGATTACAACAAGTGAAACTGCACCGATTGCACCAGTATTTTCTACGAAATCTGCAAAGGAATATCCTAATGATGTTCCGATGATGATGTTTGGTGGATCACCGCACATAGTTGCACTTCCGCCTAAGTTTGCGCAGAAGATTTCCGCCATAATTACAGGTACTGGATTGAACTTGAGAGTTCTTGCAAGTCTGATTGTAACAGCTGCCAAAAACAGGATAACTGTAATTGAGTCTATAAACATCGCAAGAACTGACGAAAGAATCATGAAAGATACAAAGATTCTAACTGGCTCGTACTTTGCAAGCTTTGCGATTTTAAGACATAACCAATCGAAGAAGCCAGCTTCTGCCATGCCTTCTACCATTACCATCATTCCCCATAAGAATATGATAGTCGCCCAGTTGACACCTGAGGTCTGTTCTGCCGATTCACCTGCTGTGTGCCAAAAGTCACGTGTAAAAATTCCTTTTACTGCCAGTGTGTTTAAAAAAGCCTCCTTGCTGCGCATGCCTATACCAAATACAAAAATGCTGGTAAGTGCGCCACAGCCTAAGGTTACATAGTGCTTTGGGAATCTGTCCCATACAATAAGCACAAACATAGCCACAAAAATGACTATAGCCATGATTTCTGCTAACATAAAAATACTCCCTTCGTATACCATTATTTCTTCATATATTGTATACGAGGGGAGCTTTTTTTTAAAGCAATATTTACTTAAAACTTAGCGCTTTCCATGAGTTTTTTCATGGATGCAGAGTTCTTTATAGTTGAAAGAATATTAATAACTGCCTGCTGCAAATCTCCAAGTGCAAGATAGGCACCTCTGTTGATTCCTCTATACACAACAGCCTTGCCTCCATCGGTGAAATCCTCCACCTTGCAAAGGCCAAGTTCCTGGTATTTAAGGACGTTTTCATTTAATGGAACATCTGCCGCAACAGTGGTTCTAACATAGTCCGTTCCATCCTTGTCTGGAAGGAATGAGCCCCATTTATAGTACTGAATCATAGGGTCATCGTATTGGATTGCCTTTTCAATCTTTTTAACAAAGCCATCCTCCGCAAACTCTGGTGTGGTTTCCATCATAGCCTGAAGCAGGGCGTCTGGGTCGAAGCCAGGCATTATCAAATCGCAGCCTGCGTGAATATCGTAAGGCTTTTCTGATAGAGAGCCCCAGTCAGACAGTACAAAGCCTGTAAAGCCCCAGTCATTTCTAAGAATCTGGGTGTTAAGTCCTCTGTCAGATGAAGAGTAAACTCCGTTAATCCTGTTGCCTGAGCTAAGGATTCCAGCAGGGCCGCCGATAAAGTTGCAGGATGAAAATGCTCTTAAATAAATCTCGCCAAATGCACGTCTAGATACGTTGATATTTACATCTGCCGTACCAGTTTCCTGATTGTATGTGGCAATATTTTTCATGATAACATTTCTGCCTTCATATCGTTTTATTCCCATGATGAGACCTGCACCCATTGTGCCTGCAAGGATTGGGTCCTCTGAATAGAATTCGTAGGCACGGCTTCTCATAGGGTTTCTGTGGATGTTAAGGGCTGGAGCCAGGCAATAATCGATGTCGTAGAATTCCATCTCACGGCCCATAGCTCTACCCATTCTAATCATAGCACCCATGTCCCAGGTCTGGGCCATGTTCATAGGTGATGGGAAGTTGGTGCAAGGCACTCCATCTATTCGAAGTCCCGAAGGACCATCTGCTATGTTAACAGCTGGGATTCCCAGTGTTGTAGCAAACTGAGAGGTGGTGCGACTGGAAATCTTATGCTTGAACTTATCCACGTTAACATCAAACTTCAGTCTGGATTCACTGTCTACCTTGGTCTCACCTGTAGCACCTGCAACAATTCTTGCCAACACCTCAGGAGAAAGTGATGAAACGAACTCCTCTATTGTAATCTTTCCCTTTACCACATCGAAAAATGTTGCAGCGCCGCATGGTTTTACATATTTTATGCTCTCATGGACGGCAAATGGCATGGCATAAGAATTCTCATTAATGTATGACACGTATTTGCTACCCTCTTGAACGTAGGTAGTAAATTCTGTAATCTGTGGGACGAATTTGTTCTCGGAATTATAATCGTCACCGTTTAAAGATGCTGACATTATAAATCCTGTGTTTTCGGATTTTCTATCAGGCACTGGCAAAAATTCCAATGGCTTTTTCGGCTCCATTACCTTTGCAACAGATTTGATAGTTGTAAGCTTATCAAGAACAACCTTTGCGCACAGGCTGGTATCCCTAGAATTAGTGCCGATTCTAAATAGATAATCTCCGGCTTCCATAACCCAGGCTGTGGATTCTTCGTCAAATGAGCACAGGGTCATTACAGGAATCTTAACGGTGATTTCCTCTGACTCACCTGGCTTTAACTTGCCGGTTTTAGAAAAGCCTACCAATATCTGATATGGCTTATCGATATTGCCCTCTGGCTGAGTGCAATATACCTGAACTACCTGACGGCCAGCATGGTTTCCAGTATTGGTAACCTTGATTCGAAGCATTATAGCAATCCAGCTGGCCTCGAAATATTCAAGCTTTATATCGAATGAGGTGTAGCTAAGGCCATATCCAAATGGGAAAATAGGTGCAACATCAAAGGTATCAAAATATCGATACCCTACATACACACCTTCCTTGTAATCAATTTCGTTTGTTTTTGAATTTTTGTTGGTGACAGCTGCGCTATAGCAGGTTGAGTAATCCTTGTACTTCTTTGCCCAGGTTGCAGTTAATCGGCCACTTGGATTAACAGCGCCAGTCAGCACATTAGCTAAAGAATTACCAGCCTCCATACCTGGAATGCCCATCAAAAGAATAGCCTTAACATTCTTTGCTCTGGCAAGCTGACCCAGCTCCAGCATGTTAGTGTTAAGCACAAGAATAACATTTTCAAATGCCTCAAGCACCAGCTTAAGATTTGCCTGTTCAATATCGGAAATACGATATTCACTTTCAAGCAGTGGACCTGCCCCAACCAGATTATGCCTAATGACATAAATGCAGGTATCAGTTCCAAGGACAGACTCTGCAATATCTGCCTTTGTGATTGGAACCTCTGGGGTCTCATATCGTTTTCCAGAAAAAGATTCCTTCTTAGATAATGCTTTTTCTTTTTTATCTAATGGCTTAACAGCTTTTTCCATCTTATCAAGCCATGTATCTGTAGAAAACGTAAATCCGTTTTCCAATAATCCTTCTTTTACGCTAACGTTTTTATCCGTATATACGTAGTTAAAAAATAATCCAGTATAAATAGTATCTACTGCCCCAGACCCCAATAATGCAATCTTTCCTCTGTTCATAGGAAGGATACCATTATTTTTAAGCAACACCATACTGTCAGCGCCTAGAGCCCTAACCGCATCTCTATTCTCAGGAAATTGCATCTTTCCTGCACTGGACAGAATACTTTTGATATCATCTAACTTCATACCAATAATAACTCCCAAAAACTAGTAATTCCTTCTTTAATCCTATTATACTCTTTTATTTTATATTTGAATATGATACTATTTTTCTATTTAAAATCTGTGATAGAATTGTTAAACTTAAACATACAGGAGGATTTTTTATGCTAAAAGACATGTTTGACCGTGNNTTGAATATGATACTATTTTTCTATTTAAAATCTGTGATAGAATTGTTAAACTTAAACATACAGGAGGATTTTTTATGCTAAAAGACATGTTTGACCGTGATTCATCCCTATCATTTGAGGTGTTTCCTCCCAAAAAGGAAGCTGATTTTTCCGATTGCTACAGCATTTTGGATTCACTTGCAACACTTAATCCTGACTTCATCAGTGTCACCTACGGTGCTGGTGGAAGCAATTCCAAGAAAACTGTAGAAATCGCATCCTACATCCAAAACAACCTTCGCACCGATGCCATGGCACACCTTACCTGTGTTGGTTCTACCGAAGACGATATCTTAAATGTTACAAAGGCTCTTGAAAAAGTTGGGGTTAATCATGTGCTTGCCCTCAGAGGTGACAAGCCTAAAAACATGTCCGACGAACAGTTTGAAAAAAGAATCTTTCCACATGCTACTGATTTGATTCAGTTCCTAAATAAGAAGACTGATTTAGATATTTCTGCATCCTGCTATCCTGAAAAGCATCCTGAAGCTATCTCCATGGACAGCGACATCGCCTTCATGAAGATGAAGCAGGATATGGGTGCAAAGATGTTTATATCTCAGCTTTTCTTTGACAATACTGATTTTTACAGATTTGTTGAACGTGCCAAAAATGCTGAAATCACAGTTCCAATCGTTGCTGGTATCATGCCAATCACATCTGCAAAACAGATTGGTTCAACTGTTACATTAGCAGGCTCATCTGTTCCGAAGGCACTTGCAGATATCTGCGCCAAATATGGTGATTCGCCTGAAGACATGAGAGCTGCCGGCATCGAATACGCCGTTAACCAAATCAATGATTTAAAACGTTGCGGCATGGGGCACATCCACATCTACTGTATGAACAAGCCTAAAATGACAGCAGAAATATGTGACGCAATCAAATAGGAGATTACTATGGACGGAAAAAAGATTGAACAGGAAATACTTGAAATTACAGAAGAATTAATTAAAGACTACAAATCTGACAGGGCGATTGACAAGATGGATACCTACCATCAGCCTAACAAGGACAGCATCATCGACATGACTAAGAAGCTCCTTCGAATTGTTTACCCTGGCTATTATCGTGACCATGTTTACAAGGTTTACAATGTAGAAACTAATCTTAACACTCTTATGGAGGATGTTGTTTACAACCTGAACAAGCAGATTGCCCTCATCCTTTGCTACAGACCTGATTTTGATGGTTGCTGCGAAGAAATCTGCTCTACAAAGGCAGAGGAATTATCACTTGCATTCCTTAAACGCATTCCTCACGTTAGAGCACTTCTTGATACAGATTTACAGGCTGCCTTCGATGGTGACCCTGCTGCAACCAGCATAGATGAAATCATTTTTGCATATCCTGGTATTATGGCAATCACAATATATCGACTTGCCCATGAGTTGTACCTACTTGGGGTGCCAATCATTCCACGTATCATGACAGAATATGCACACTCTAACACAGGTATTGACATTCATCCTGGTGCCACTATCGGCGAATACTTCTTCATCGACCATGGCACTGGTATTGTAATCGGCGAAACTACAGTCATCGGCAAAAATGTTAAGGTTTACCAGGGTGTTACTCTTGGTGCCCTTTCAACTAGAGGCGGCCAGAATCTTAGAGGAGTTCGCCGTCATCCTACCATTGAGGACAATGTTACTATCTATTCAAATGCTTCAGTGCTTGGTGGAGACACAGTTATCGGACATGATTCGATTATTGGAGGTTCTACATTTATTACTGAATCGGTGCCACCGGAATCTAGAATTTATTACGATGTAAAATAATATTAGGCTTCCCCCCATAGATGGGGGGAAGCCTTTCTTTTTACATCTTCAAGTATTCCATACCTTGTTTTACTTCGTCTGGCACTACTCCCTCGTTCTTTTCCACTCTGTCGATTATGGTCTTCAGGTGGTTGAGAGCCTGGGAGCATTTTATTTCGTGGCGAGATACCATCTGCTCGTACATAGGATGGTTTGCCACCTTGGTACGATATGCCTTGGCGAAGGTACAATGCTTGTTTAATATATTTCGCTCTGGCTTGTTCAGTCGGATACTTCCCTGAGCCTCGAAATTAATCCATATAGTGTACTGCTTTGTGAAGGCCTCACGCATGTTGTTGCGGGAAGACTTAAGCAGAGTCTTTACCTTTTCCTTATTTTCTGCCGATAGCTCCTTGTTCTTTCGATAGAATGTGAAGTAATCGTAGAAATCAGATGTAAGACAATCACTTCCAATATCATTCCATCTAGAGCCCTGCTCCTTACGGCAAATCTCCCAACGGAAGGCGCCGCAGCAGTAAATCATCATCTTATCCAAATCATCGAATGTGAACATCGGAAATACGAATCGGCCTGGTGAATCTACCTTGATACCGCCGCACTCCTGCCACATCATGGCACGCATACCACAGTTTGGAAGCAGGATGATATCAGGCTCCACGCGCTTAAGATATGGCTCGCTTTTTACGTTGGCGTCCATATCTGTGTAAAATCCTTCTCGCAGGAAAATCTGATAATCCACGCTTTCGACCTTTTCCATGGCTTCCATAAGCTTGGATTGAGTCAGCAGCATTCTGGATGGCTCCATACCAAAATCTTCCTTTGTCAAAACTGGACAGAAGGATGTCATCTTTCCAGATGTGGTTCGGTTTGCTGAAACGAAGAAGTTGTTCATTTCAAACTTAACCTTCTGCTCCTGGTCCGCCATCCATTGAGGCATATCTGCCTCGGAAATATTTCCAGCCTTACGCTCTTCCAAAACGAAGCCTCTGTAATCAAGATCCAGCTCGTTTCGGCTTGGTTCACGCTTGCCGGCATACACTGCCCTAAGCCAGGTGTAGATTGTAAACAGATGCTCGCCTTCGCATATACTAGGCAATCTGTCCATGATATCGGCAAGCTCGTTTGTATATTCCTCGCCCACCGCATCATAATCTATGTAGCCGAAATTCAAGAACATGTTGATGATTGTATCCAGCTCACCACCGTATGCTTCAAACTCCAGCGCTCTGAAGAAGGTCTTCTGATAAATCTCATAGAATAAATCAACAGCCTTCTTTCTAACCTTTCTTTCGTTATCGTCCTTACCTTCTCTATCAGAAAGGGCAAGGTATTCTGCAATCTGTGCCTTGTATTCTTCAGTCTTATCCTCATCGATTTCTGCAAATTCGCAGATATGCTCGAAGGTCTGAGTAAACTCAGCCTGCTTTTGCATCTTCGCCTCATCGAAGGCTGCTGCAGTGGCCTCGAAGTCATGGCTGTCATATTCGCTCCAGCGCTGCTTGATAAGAGTCTTATCATACAGGCCCGATGTGGATATGAACTTGTACAGCATCTTCATCAGCTTGGTAACATTTGTCTGGTCCGCGCCACGCTCAGCGGCATAGATTCTCAGTCTGAAAATCTGATCAAACAAATCATTTCCATCTGTTGATAGAAGTACAGGGGCAAATTCTTCCAGATAAAAGCCCATAGTCTCAGCGCATTCCATAGCACGAGCCATGTAGCCACAGCTTATTCCGATTACGCCATTTACTATTTCTGTTCGCTTGCCATAAATACTTTCTATCTCTTTATTATCTACAGAATTAAGGCTGTCGATGTAGTCATGCTCCCAATCTAGAATTCCATTCTTCAGCTCAAGTGGCTCCATCTCCTCCAGCATTGGGATTTCCCCAGGAGTCATTCCCACAGCCCTGCACTGCTTTCTATATTCACCATTTATTCCGCGGCAGTAATCTGTGAAATCGTCTACCTTTTTCTTGAGCTCATCGTAAATCTTAAATACATCGCGGCACTGTCTAAAGGCACCTTTAGCAAAGCCGAAGATATACACTGGCTGTGCCTTGAAGATTCCTTCAAAGTCTGCCATGTCCTTGTATGGACATTTGATAACTGTGCAATCCTCCTCTGCAGTGTAATCAGCGTCATACTCATGATTCAGCGCATCAGAAAGCCCTGCCACCGTGCCAGGCCCAAGGAGTAACTGCTTTCCTTTCCAGTCCTGACGCACAGCGCCACTCATAACTACATACAGGCAATCCACCGCATCCCCTGCGTTTATTAACTTTTTGCCTTTTTCAATGGTGATTGGTTCCAAAGCTTCCCCTCGATAGTTGCATATACCACAATGTCAATTATTCCCATTGGCCTACCGGCACACTTTCCAGCAGGATACTATAACTTACTATAATTATAGAATTGTCTGAATATTATTGCAATTCCATTGAAATAAATTCACAAAAAATTAACGGCTGAGGGGGATTACCACTAGCAAATCTGTTTTTCACTGTTCCTAGTGGTAATATTTTTCGGCTTTACCTCTAGCATTCCGGCTTTTGTTGTGCGCTAGTGGTAATCTTTTGCTTTCTTACCTCTAGCGATTCAACTTTTACAGTTTGCTAGTGGTAATCTCTTGTTTTCTTACCTCTAGCTTTCTAGATTTATCCATGTGCTAGTGGTAATCCTATTACTTTTTTACCACTGGATTTTGCAATTCTTCTATCCCAGTGGTAATCCTGTTACTTTTTTACCACTGGATATCAATCTCATCCTTCCTCAGTGGTAATCCTTTTCGCTCTTTACTCACGTAAAAGAGGCACAGCTTTTGCCGTGCCTCTTACTTGTTAGCAACACTGTCAAACTCTATGGTTCTGGATCTGGATCTGGATTTTGCTGTGCTGTATTAACTGTTAATGCACAGGTTGCAACTTTGTTTCCATCTGTTGTGGTGAATGTAATATCAGCTGCACCCTCACCAACTATAGTTACCTCTCCATTTGTAACAGTAGCAACTGCCGTATTAGAAGATTCCCATGTTCCAGTCTTAACTGTGGCATCTGCTGGAGTAAATACTGGTGTTAATGTAAATGTACTATCTCCAACTGTAGCTGTTTTTGTAGCTCCTTCATTGAATGATACTGATTCGACACTTACAGTCTGTGGCTCATCTGGTTCATCATTTGATGCCGCTATAACAGTAATTATACATTCATCATATTTTGAAGCATCACGGGTAGATTTTACTTTAATTGTTGCCTTTGCACCAACTGTAGCATCTTGAGCCACTGTAACTAATCCATTTTCATTAACTGTTGCGACTGATTCATCACTAGATTCCCAACTAAGTAAATCATTAAACCAATCTGGATTTACAACTTCATTTGCTGTTAATTGCTTTGTTCCACCTTGCTCTACATCAGCTGTTTCTTCATCCAAAGTTACTGTTACATTTACTTCATATACTGTAACTGTTATATTGGCCTTTGGTGCATCAGCATCACTTCCTAGCGCAGCTGTAATAGTATATGTTCCTGCTGAACCCCATATCACTTCACCATTTTGATCAATTGGAGCATTTGTAGTATCACTAGATGACCATACAATATCAGCATTAGCAGGAACCACTTCTAATAGCTCTTGATTATTCAAATTTGAAATACTACCACTTATGACATTCGTATTTTGTATTTTAAATTTTATAGTTTTTTCTATATCAGCTTCATCTTTTACTGTAAGTTTACATGTGCCAGTTAATGTATAATCACCACATATATATTTAACTGATATAGTAGATTCTCCGGCTACTCCCTTAACAGTAATAACCGCAGCATTATTTGCGTCAGACATAGAAGATGCAATTGTTGCTATATCTTCATTACTAGAACTCCATTCATATTTCCAAATTCCTGTTGGTTCTGGCACATTTCCTGCCAACTGACATTGTATATTAACCGTATAAGCACTATCACTTGTTGTTACCACCAGATCATGTACTTGTAATTGTGCTGGGTATGATGGGACACTAGG
>CACYLQ010000060.1 GCA_902775195.1 uncultured Pseudobutyrivibrio sp. | reverse complement strand
TGTCACTTATTGTGGCTGTTGGATTGTAGTGAGAGCCATTAACTGTATAAGCAAGGTCAGCATTGATTTTGCCATCAAGCTCGCCAACACCGAGGAAACCGAACTCTACTGTGCCACCGCTAGGAATAGTTGTATTCCAGCTAAGTGGAGAGAGAATGTATTCATCATCTGTTTCTTCGATGTCTACGCACCAGCTTGAATCGATATTAACCTGATTTTTGCTGAGCTTGACTGTCCAATTTTCAAGGGCATCCTTTGAATGATTTGTAATCTTGTAGCCAACCCAATATCCAGTTCCCCAACTGTTTAGGTCATAGCTGATATCTACCTTCTTTTGTGAAGAAAGTAATACGCTAGCATTTGCTTCCAAATAGTTTGATGCTACTGCGTCTTCGTTTGCAGCCTTGACTGTCATTCCCATTGAACTAACAGAAAGTGCCAGAACCAAGGCGGTTGTTAATAGTTTTCTGTTTTTCATTATATATCCTCTCCTTTGTTTGTTCTTTGCCTAAGCAATTCACGCGCGCAATATAATAATACGACCTGCGGACACTTTACGCGACATAATTCGTGCTATGTGTATATACGTGGTTACGATTTATTGCGCATTTGATTTCACAAATGTTGGTTACGATTTATTGCGCATTTGATTTCACAAATGTTTCACACCAGAACAATACAATATCTTAGTAGGAGGTTTTGTATGGCTAATATTTTTAACGAAAATAGTATTTACAACCAAAGCAAAATATATGAAGTTCCGCCAGAGACAATGATTCTTAAAGAAGGAGAAGTAAACCTGGATATGTACAAGATTGTGTCTGGGCATGTGGAGATGTATACGGGCTACGGAACGCCTAATGAAATTCTGATTGGAATTTTGGGCCCTGGAACATGTTTTGGTGAATTTGGAATATTAACTGGGCAGCCTGCTATTTACACCATCATCACGTTCTCCAAAACAAGAATCCTTCGTGTTACGGAAGGCTTGATGGGTGCTTTTATCCAGGAAAACAAGGATGATATTTTGCGCATCATGAAAAACATGGCTACCAATATGACCAGGATGCAGCACCAGATTAATCAGCTTAGCCAGGAGCTGGAGGAATTGACTGCTGAAAAGAATGCCAAGTCGAAAAAGACTGATGATGAAGATGATGGCACTTACAATATTTTAAAGAGCGACAACGTTCTAAAGGACAACCTCCGTAGCTATGTTTTGAACTCGCCAGAAAAACAGATGCGAGGTAAGGGCATGCATTTCATTGGCCGTGAAAAAGAAAAATAATAGAATTATAAAAAATCACCCCAGGGACCAAAAGCAAATCCCTGGGGTGTTGTTATGTCTAAACTAATCTTCCATTATACGTGGTGCATCATCTTGAAATGTGTAACTGTGCCGTGTTCCTTAAATGTTGCTCTAATGAATAATCCAAGGAATATAGCTGCTGCCAAAATTCCGATTGGATATGCTACTGCAGTTGAAAGATGTAAGCATTCAGGTGCGCAGAAGAAATATGTTACTGAAACTGCTGACATGAATGTTGCAGGAACTGCGGTGAGCCAATAATTCTTAGCGTTCTTGAACAGATACATTGAGGCTGTCCAAAGAGCTATCATTGCAAGTGTCTGATTTGACCAGCTGAAATATCTCCAAATTACACCGTA
Organism: uncultured Pseudobutyrivibrio sp.; assembly: GCA_902775195.1. Lineage (GTDB taxonomy): Bacteria > Bacillota > Clostridia > Lachnospirales > Lachnospiraceae > Pseudobutyrivibrio. The sequence continues at coordinate 10,299 of CACYLQ010000060.1, read as the reverse complement.
GTTTAACTGGCTGATAAGTGCTCCGGCTGCAAGAAGTGGAACACAAATATATAGACGTTTGAGGTAAGGCTTCTGGTCAATCTTGAACCAATCTGCGATAACAAGTCTTGCAGATCTGAAGGCTGTATCGCCTGAAGTAATAGGACATGCGATAACGCCAAGCATTGCAAGAACGATACCGAATCCGCCCATTGTCTTTGTGCAGATATCGTAAACACAAGTTGCCTGACCGTTTGCGAGCATTGCTGTTAATCCTGTTGTAAGTCCGCCTGTTGTCGCATAGATTGCGCTACCTGCAGCTGCCCAGATAAGAGCGATGATACCTTCGCTAACCATTGCCCCATAGAATACCATGTGACTTTCCTTTTCTGATGAACAGCAACGAGCCATAAGTGGTGACTGTGTTGCATGGAAGCCTGAAATAGCGCCGCAAGCAACTGAAACGAACATCATTGGCCAAATAGGTGTGGTATCTGGATGCAAATTAGCTAGCTGAATCTCAGGGATTGTATATCCATGTGTGAAGATACCAACTGCAACACCGATAGCCATAACGATGAGGCAGATACCAAATACAGAAGCCAGAAATATGTGTTAGTAAGAAGGCCTGTGCCACCCTGATTTCCAATTAATAGGGAAATAAGACCTGCAGGACCAACTGCAAACACTGTACCTACCATAACAAGAAGAACAACGCTGAATATTCGCATGATTGTCTTCATAACGTTGCCCAGGTAGATGCCTGTCAGCTCTGAAACGCTGGCGCCATCGTGACGCATGCTCATGAATCCTACTGAAAAATCATGAACACCTCCAGCGAAAATAGTACCAAGTGTAATCCAAAGGAATACCGATGTACCCCACTGAGCTCCAGCTAAAGCACCGTAGATTGGACCAAGTCCTGCAATATTAAGAAGTTGGATTAAAAACAGTTTCCATTTTGGCATTACTACGAAATCAACGCCGTCATTGATTCGTACTGCTGGCGTTTGTCTGTCATCTGGTCCGTAGATTTTCTCTACAATCCTTCCATAGACAAAGTACCCACCGATAAGTACCGCCAAACACACAATAAAACTAATCATACATATACACCCCCATTACATTATTTGTCCTTAAAGGACATCTCTTAATTTGGAGTATAGTATCTGTTTTTGCCTATAACAATGGGTTCGGACTGAAATGCAAAAAATGGGGACTGATTTACATGCTGTAATAATCCCTAATTTCGTGGATTACCTTTCGGCTGATTGGAATGATGGTGTGATTTTCATCCTTCATGCAAAGTGCGTAACCGTTGTTGGCATCTGGCCGCAAAGATTCCCCTTTAGTCAGATTGGCGATGTAGCTTCTGTGGATGCGCACGAAATTGCTGTCGTCACTGTCCAGCTTCTTCTCCCATTCGATAAGAGGCTCGTTGCTGTAGAAGGCCTGGTTTTTACAATAGACTTTGGCGCCCTTGTGGATAGCTTCGATGTAATAGATGTTGTCCGCCTCCACTAGTTCGGTGTGGTCTCCTGCCTGCAGACCAAAAGGACCTACCTTTGGCTTTGGCTTCGCCTTTTCCAGCAAGTCGTTGTTCAGTGTTTCCAGCCTTTCGTTGTCGGCCTGAAGCATCTGTCGCATGTACACATCTTTGAAGATGGAAAAAAATAAAAGCATGCCGATGGAATTGATGATGACCATAGGAACAGTTAACGTCTTTACGATATCCACCGCCATTGAAAATGGCTTTACAAATATCAACAGATTAAGCATGTGAACGCCCTCTGCCACTGCTGTTATGATAAGAAGCTCGCTCCATCGGAGAGTATGATTTTTCTTTTTGAGAATTTGATAGATGGCCGCTGCGAATATTCCCTCTAAAAAAGTAGAATAAGCACAGGCAAATGTGGTAAGGCCATGAGGATCGAAAAGAAAGCGATGAATGGCGCCAATGGTCCCGGCAGTGATGCCAACTATTGGTCCGCAAAGTAGCCCGCCAGCCAGTACGCCCAACACTCTGGTATTTGGAATGGCACCCTGCACTATTCCACCTGTGCAAGTTGAAAAAATGCAGAATCCACCAAATATTGCGCCCAGGACAAACTGGCCCAGCCTAGCCTGTCCGCTATCCTGGCATAGAATATGGTCCACCCATGGAATTTTCGTAAGTGCAAGTGCAATCAGCGCCAACAAACCGATATTTATAACCATGTTATAACATAATTCCATAAGCTCCCTCCTTTACATAATTTTATTTTACGACCCTGTGCCACAACTTTCAAGAATCTGAAAAACAAGAATCTATACTTTTTCCTTCTAAAATCAAAACTTTCTATGTGTTTTTAGCGGTCGATTTAATTGATAATGGTAGCAGAAAATACACACACTGAAAGGAGCTTTACTATGATTTATTATGTAGATGCAAAGGCCTTCCGCGATGGGGATGGTTCCAAGGAAAGACCTTTTAAGCATATTGGGGATGCAGCCGCTATCGCCGTTGCTGGCGATGAGGTGTTGGTTGCAAATGGAATTTACAGGGAGAAGGTTACTCCAAGAAATGCGGGTACTAAGGAAGCACCTATTGTTTACAAATCCATGGAAAAGCTAGGGGCTGTTATCACTGGCGCCGAGGAAATATCTGGATGGGAGAAATTAGATGGTGATGTTTGGACTGTTCGCGTAAACAACGGTATTTTTGCTGACTACAATCCATACACAACAAGAGTTTTCGGAGACTGGTATTTTTCACATAACATCAGACATACAGGGGCGGTTTTCCTTAATGACAAGATGATGTACGAGTGCGATACATTGGAAGATTGCAAAAAGGGGGAGCCACATCCTTGCGCTTGGAACTTGGATGAGGCTTCATATCTTTGGTTCACAGAGCAGGATGAAAAGACCAACGAGACCATTTTATATGCAAACTTTAGAGGACTCGACCCAAATAAGGAAAATGTAGAAATTCTTGTTCGTCGCAACTGCTTCATGCCAGATGAAAACGGAATAAACTACATTACAGTAAGCGGCTTTAACATCAACAAAGCAGCAACCACCTGGGCTCCCCCAGCTGCTTATCAGGATGGTATGATTGGCCCTCACTGGAGCAAGGGATGGATTATTGAGGATTGCGAGATTTACGGAAGCCGCTGCTGCGGTATCTCACTTGGCAAATATCTGGACCCTGAAAACGATATGTATTTCACAGTTAGAAAGGTGAAAAGTCCTACTCAGATGGAGCGCGATGCAGTTTGTCGTGGTCAGTATCATGGCTGGTTGAAGGAAAACATCGGTCACCACATCATCAGACGCTGCCACATTCATCACTGCGAGCAGACAGGTATTGTTGGTCGAATGGGTGGAGTTTTCTCTACAATAGAAGATTGCCACATCCACCACATCTGCAACTCTCAGCAGTTAGGTGGCGCCGAAACAGCCGGTATCAAATTGCATGCTGCAATCGATGTGACTATCAGACGAAATCACATCCACGATAACATCATGGGTATCTGGCTTGACTGGGAAGCTCAGGGCGCAAGAGTCACAGGAAATTTGATGCATCATAACTGCCGTCCAGAAGGTCGCGCTCAGGCAGATGGTGCTATGTTTAATACAGATGTATTCGTGGAGGTTGGCCACGGCCCAACACTTATCGACAACAATCTTCTGCTTTCACCTGTTGCAATTACCATTCCTAGTGAAGGAATTGCATGTGTGCACAACCTGGTGCTTGGCAGCTTCAGCCTTATCAACTCAGGTGTAGATAGCATTATTAACAATCAGCGTGAGCCACGTTACACTCCTTACCATATCCGCCACAGGACTGAGGTAGCTGGATTCATGACCATTCTTCACGGTGATGACAGAATCTACAACAACATTTTCGTACAGCAGTACCCTATTACAGACGCCACAAAGACTGCTGCGGACGCTGATTATCAGGCTGCTGGTACTGCGCCATTTGACATCTTCCCTACATACGAAGAATGGTACAAGCCTTTCGCACCAGATACTGACCCAGACATGGGTGGACTTGCAGAGGCTCATTTCGGACATCTTCCTGTTTGGGTGGATGGAAATGTTTATTTAAACGGTGCAACCATTTATAAAAATGAGAAGCACAAGCTTGTAGATAAAGATTTTAATCCAGAGATTGCCGTTGTAGAAAAAGATGGAAAATATTATCTTTCCGGCAAGTTAAAGGCTGCCCTTAAGGACTTCACAGATAAAATGATTTCTACAGAATCCTTAGGTCTTGCCTTCGAGCCAGAGCAGGCCTTCGAAAATCCAGATGGCACTCCTATCATCTTCGATAAGGATTACTTTGGAAATCATAGACCTATCACTCCTGCCCCAGGACCATTTGCTAGCTATGGGGATGAGGATGTGCTGGTTATGTCATAGGATAAAAAAATAATTGGGCGACTTTTCAGTCGCCCAATTTTTAATTAGCTGTCTACTTCGACTAAAGAGCATGAAGCATGTTTTGTAGTTACGCTTCCGTCCTCGTCTTCTTTAATAATGTCGTAATCGAACGCATGTGAGATAAAAATAATGCTATCTGAAGTATCATAAAATCTATATGTACATTCATAATCAGGAGCTTCCTTAACAGAAACCTTAATGTCCTTAGATACGTTTGTTACACGATAATTAAAAAAGATCATTCCACCTAATATAAAATCGCGCATATAGCGTTCAGCATCCTGAATATTAGTAGCCTTCCCCATTAGTTCTTCGTTGATAACCTCTTTTTTGTCGTTGTACTCGGTTACCTTGAGCTTAAATTTTTTCCCCATTACATTATGCCTCCTCAATAAGATATCAGTAAATAATATTTAATACATATATAATATCTAATTTTTCTATATTTTTCCACTAAAATCGAACTATTCTATCGGTATTATAGTTTGTACCTGTAAAAATTCCCCATCCGCCTCATGACTAACGCAAAGTCTCTTCTGCCATACTACTCCTTTATTCTTAAATCCGTTATCTTTAAGAATCTTAAGAGGCTCAGATAAATCCCACACTCTATCACTTAATTTCCCCTCTTCGTCATAGTCTGTTGGAATAGCGTGCTCATAAACAAAGCATTTTGAACCTCCCACAATCAAAATTTCATTGTTAGGATTGCTGCTTGCTTCTTTATAAATTATTTCCCCAAATGGTTGTATGGCGCCCCAATAACGTTCAAAATTTCCAGACTCCAATCTATCGCAATTTCTGTCCTTCAATTTCACGTACTGAGTAATATTCATACTGAAATTATCTTTCCAAACTGGATTTTTTAGTGATTCACTATTATCAAATGATTTTGGGTGAACAAAATAAGCCACAGGAACTTCGGAAATGCGCCATCCTCTTTTATTTACAATATTTTCGATAGCAACTGAAGTATCTTCTATTTGCATCAGGAACAATTCCAGCTGTTCCAATTCCTGGCGCTTCTCATCGCAGGCTTTTTTATAAATCTCCAAACGTTCTTTAAGATTTGCATGTTCTTGGATTTCCTTGGCGTCCTCCAATGACATGCCCATTCGACTAAGCTGCTGATATTCTAAAAAATGAGTTACTTGATAATCCCCATAATATCTATAGGAACGGTCATCCTTCCAAGCGGGAGACACTAATCCTTTCTTTTCATAAAACTTTAGATATTCAGGAGAAACTCCTACTTTTTTAGAATAATCTCCTATGGAAAAAAAACTTTTTTTCATCTCAATTCTCCTAAAATGATGATTTAAAAATTATATATGCAATTTTACTAAATTTCAATTAATGGATTTTTTGTTGCATGGTAGTTACTACCACCCCCTATACTCATCATGTAATAACTTTTTGGGAAGAATAAGGAGAAGAAAAAATGAAAAAGAGATTATCAAGAATTATGGCATTATCACTTGCCATCGTAATGGTTAGCGGCTCAAGCTTAACAGCTCTGGCTGCACCAAAATCAACAACAAATGTAAAAATTGAAAATGAAGTGAATGCCACATCTTTAGTAAAGCAGACACAATACGGTGCTGTTAAAGGAACCAGCACTGACACATGTAATGTGTGGTACTCAATTCCATACGCTGCAGCACCTACGGGTGATTTAAGATGGGCAGCTCCTACTGCTCCTGCAAGCTGGAACACAACAATGGACTGCTCTAAATTGGGAAACAAGGCTATTCAGAGCGGAACTGATTATGCCACAGGTAAGACTGTAGTTTCTGGTTCTGAGGATTGCCTAAACCTGGATGTTTACGCACCAGCTAATGCAAAAAATCTGCCTGTAATGGTTTATATCCATGGCGGAAACAACCAAACTGGAAGCTCTACAGAAATCGACGGTACACAAATTACTGTAGATGAAAATTGCATCTACGTTTCTCTTAACTATCGTCTTGGAGTCCTTGGATTTAACGCTCTTCCAGCGTTCCACACATCAAAGGATTCAACTGGCAACTATGCTATGTTAGATATTGCCATGGCCCTTGATTGGGTTAGAAACAACATTGCCCAGTTCGGTGGAAATCCTAACAACATCACTGTTTCTGGATTTTCTGCAGGTGGTCGAGATGTAATGGCTATGCTTATCAGTCCTCTTTTTGAAGGCAAATTTGATAAGGCTGTAGTTTATTCAGGTGGTATGACAGTAGCTGACAAGGATGAAAGTGCTGAAATCATGGCTAAAGCTGTTGCACCTTTAGCAGTAGAGGACGGCTTGTTTGCCGATGCAGAAGCAGCTAAATCATGGTTACTTTCAGATGACCCAGCTGTTGTCACTTACATGAAGGGTATTGATGCTGACCGACTTTGCCAGCTTATGTCAAACGCTGGCATTCGAATGAGTGTCTTCCCACATCTTTACGCTGATGATGTAGTTATTCCTTCTGAGGGATTCAAAACAACTAAATATAATAATGTACCTGTATTAATGCTTACTGGCGAGACCGAATTTAGTTTGTTCTCAGCTTTTGACTCATACTTCTCAGGTGCTGATATGAAGACACTTGATGAGAATACACAAAATCTGGCAAAATCTTATGCTATCGAATATGGCTCAGATATGTACAGAATCTTTAACGCTCAGTGCTCTGCAGAAGAAATGTATGGCAAGTACAAAAACAACATGTACCTTTGCCAGGTTAGATATGGAAGCACTGACAGCGCTACAAGAATCCCAATAATGGGTTCATTCCACGGAATTTTCGTACCAATGCTTACAGATAATCATTCTTATGGAAGTTTTGCAGATTTTAGCACTGCAGGTTACCAGAACATGGCACATGTATTTGATCAGTATCTCACTAACTTCATGGTTACTGGCAATCCAAATGGCGCAGGATTAGATAATTGGAGCAATTGGACAAGCTCAAATCCTGTATCATTAGTTCTGGATGCCGATGCTAATAACGCTATTGTTTCTGTTGAAAACGTATCTTCATCTTACGGAAAAATAATTGGCCAGATGAACGCCGATGATATTGTTTCCGAAGATATAAAGGACCTTATGGGCAAAAATGTTTTGAACGGTAGATGGTTTTCATCAGCATTAGATCAGTATTACGATAATAAATAATTTTAGAGGGCTTCAGAAAATATTCTGAAGCCCTTAGTTATTTCCAAGAATATACCTCTCCTGCTTTCTAGCTTTTCACAATCTTCAAAAGCACTGATCACACCGACTGCTTTTTAAATATAGCTATGGTAAAATATACATACCTATTGTAAAAAAGCAAGTTTATTCAGAAAGGTAATGATATGAAATTAAATAAGATTTTTTTATCACTTATGATTTTATGCATTATATTTGCTTTTACCGGCTGTGCTCTCATTCCTACGAGTAGAAGAAACATCAAAAAATATACCAGAGAGTTACTCGGCCACAATGATTTTAATTTATCCATAAGCTCAGATAAGCTAAATGATAATGATTATTCCTGGGATGTTTATGACAAAAAGAATGATTTACATTTCCACGTTTACGATGAGTACAACGTATCTTTTGATATGCTCATCAGCATCTCTAGAGATGTATGGGATGATTATGACGAATGCCTTATCGAAAAATATAAAGATGATATTCCAAACTCTGTTCAATATATTTCAATATACGATATCCCTGAACATAAATATAGATATGAATATGAAGACGAAAAAGAGGAATTCGATTCTGACAATCAGGAAGAGGAAAATGAAGATTATTTAAAAAATGTCATTGAAAAAAACGACAAAATTTTTCTAATAACCTATGATAATCTGACCTCACTGGAGAAAAGCTGTCAGGATTTATGGACTTATTTTGATAAACTAAATGCCCTTCATTACAATTTCAATATATCATACAGATTACAATATGATTATTCTGAGTTGACTAGTAAATACGAATATCTGGATTTAGAATACGACCAGTTGACTACCTATGGGACACTTGGTAAAGATTCAAAGTATGACCGATTTCCAGGAGCCTTTAGTGCAGAGGATATATACAAGGAAGGAAAAGCTGACTACACTTTTTTTGGAATAAATTATCAACTACCAGAATTTTCTAGTAGTCTCTCTCAAGAAGATATTGAAAATGCCTTGTCTTACGTTATCTATTATCGTGTTGGCGTTATAAATGATGGTGAACTAACCAATTACGATAATAATATTTATACAAGTGACAGCCAGTATTTATCCTTTGGGAATTTCTATAATTTGCTTAAAACCCAAGGTAAAAATGTCACCGGTACACCTGATAATTTTGAATTCATAAATGATAATGGGGACAAATATCAATTCGCATATACGAATTATAGTTACGATCAAGGGATATATTTCTTAAAAAATAACGAGATAATATATTCATCAGAAGATTCAGGTTCATATAAATGGAAGCCCTTTATAGAAAAAGATATAATTGCAGACATATCTGGCATAGTAATCAATATTGAAGATAAAGATTATTTTCAAAAAATTGATATGAATTATGATTATCTTCCACCCCTTGGAACTAATAAGCTAGAAACCGCTGAACCATATCCTTTTAAAAATGATGTTGACAAATTTTTACAAGAAAACTGTGCTGAAGAAGTTGAATTTGTAGGATACGAGCATTTATATCGAAGCCCTCAAGAAATAAAATATTGTTTTAGAACCAGGGGGCGAAACTTGGAATTTAATGTATATCGTTTTATCAAGATTGACCAAAAAAATAAAAAGTCAATCGTTTTTGAATCTGAATATGCTAACAAAGTCCGTGATTTATATAGAGATGATATAGAAGCCCTATTTGATAAATATGAATTTGGATACGCAAAAGGTGTTTTAATTACAGACACAAAGCAAACCGACCAATTAATAAAAGATTTATATACTGCAAATAAAATATACCGTCAGGAATTAAAATATAATTCAATGGATTTCCTAAAGGAGCATCCAATAGGTGAGCTTACTGTTTGGGGCTGCGAAACCGAAAACACTACTTCAGACTTTCATTTGATTTGTTCTTATGTAATAGATGGTCAAAAATTTGATACCAAAACTCAGATTGACCAACTCAAAAACACTATCGCATCTGATATAAAGGACAAACTTTTATCAAACACTTTATATACAGGACTTTCAGACCAAATGGCCTCAATTCACAAAAGCAAATTGAATCATATTTATCTAGATGATAAAGAAATGCTTTATGACATCAATAAAAGTGATTATTGCTACTATGGACTATACACAGAAAATTATCGTTATGCTTATTTTGACGATAATACCCAAAAATACATGATGAGTGTGGACTGTGGTTTAATAGATGATAAATTTGGTAGCGTTCCTCTAATCATTGCAGAATATATGAATAAGTTAGATGGTTCCTTTGAAATACTTACAACCGACCAAGATGAAGAAAAGCTAGCTTTAAAAACTCGCTGGGAATACAACGGACACCAATGGATTATGAGTTCTAAATATGATGAAGATTTACATAATGTTAAGGTTTCAAAAGATGGAGAGCCTTTAGATTTAGATTTTCACAAAGGTGTGGATTACCATGTTGTAAGCCTGTCTGCTGAAGATTTCTGCAAATTGTTTGATTTTGATTACAAAGTAGACGAGGATGCAGACTCAATTTATTTTTACACACAAGATTATTAAAAAAATATATACAAACCAAGCGTTGCCTTCTTTTTTGAGGCATGTCATTTTAGACATGTCTCATTTTTCTTTCTAGCACTGCTCATTTCTCTTCTCTCGAATGGGCTTTGTGGCTTTGGGATTTGTGATGCTACGGCAATATGCTATGAATAGTTACTTCTTACCGTAATATTTCGCTGAGATTGGACT
>CACYLQ010000059.1 GCA_902775195.1 uncultured Pseudobutyrivibrio sp. | reverse complement strand
GCTAGAGGTGGGAGCATATCCTTATCCACTTAAGCAAAGAATATTAGGAAAATACGGACATTTATCAAATGAAGCCAGTGGTAAACTGCTTAGCCAGGTCCTTCATGATAATGTGAAGCACGTTTTCCTAGGCCACCTAAGCCACGAAAACAACTACCCAGATTTGGCTTACGAAACAGTCCGTCTGGAGGTAACAATGGATGAGCGCACCCCATACACCGGCGCCGACTTCAACATCACCGTAGCCTCTAGAAGCGAGGCTTCCGAAAGAATAGTACTGTAAGGCTAGCCAATGAGTTTGATAAGTATAGACAATACATAGCCTGGGCAAGCGCGAGGAAGAGGGCCCCATGTAGTTAAGGAGGGACCCTTTAGGGAGGTTCCCTTGACTGCAATGGGAGATGGCTTCCGGGAGCATGAAACACTAGGATTTGTCTATGCTTATCAGACGGGTTTTGTTATAGGAAAGGAAGGAGAAACAATGGAGAATAAGGTTATTATTACAGTTGTAGGTAAAGATACAGTGGGAATTATCGCCCGTATCTGTACATATTTGGCAGACAATGGGGTTAATGTATTAGACATTACTCAAACTATTGTAAAAGGCTTTTTTAACATGATGATGATTGTGGACATTAACGCTTCAAAGCGAATTGGAAAAGCTCGGGGACGAAATCGGCGTTCAGGTAAAGGCACAGAAGGAAGAGATTTTCGAAAAGATGCACCGCTTATAGGAGAAAAATCATGGTAAATATCAAAGAAGTCATCGAGACAAATAAGATGGTAGAGGAGCAGACACTTGACGTCCGTACAATCACCATTGGTATCAGCTTATTAGAATGCATTGATGCAGATTTAAAGCTATTAAATGAAAAGATTTATAACCGTATCACTACAGTTGCCAAGGACCTTGATAAGGTAGCCAAGGAAATTGAAAGAGACTACGGTATTCCTATTGTAAATAGACGTATCTCAGTAACTCCTATAGCTCTTGTAGGTGGGGCTGCTTGCAAGACTCCAGAGGATTTTGTTGGTATTGCTCACACACTTGATAAGGCAGCAGAAGCGGTAGGAGCTAATCTTATTGGTGGTTATTCAGCACTAGTTTCAAAGGGTATGACAACTGCAGATGAAATGCTTATTCGTTCTATTCCACAGGCATTATGTGAGACTAGTAGAGTATGTAGTTCTGTAAACCTTGCTTCCACAAAGACAGGTATCAACATGGATGCTGTTCGTTTGATGGGAGATATTCTTCTTCAGGTTGCAGACCGTTCAAAGGACAGAGATTCAGTAGATTGCATGAAACTTGTAGTATTCTGCAACGCTCCAGATGACAATCCATTCATGGCAGGTGCTTTCCACGGTGTGACAGAAGCAGATGCAATCATCAACGTAGGTGTTTCTGGTCCTGGTGTTGTAAAAAAAGCTCTTGAATCAGTTAGAGGTGAAAGCTTCGAGGTTCTTTGCGAGACTATTAAGAAAACAGCGTTCAAGGTTACTCGTGTGGGACAGCTTGTAGCACAGGAGGCTTCAAAGCGTCTTAACATTCCTTTCGGTATCATAGATTTATCTTTGGCACCAACTCCAGCAGTTGGAGATTCAGTTGCAGATATCTTATGCGAAATCGGACTTGAATATGCAGGTGCTCCTGGTACAACAGCAGCTCTTGCAATGCTTAACGATCAGGTTAAGAAGGGCGGCGTTATGGCTAGCTCTTACGTAGGTGGTCTTTCAGGTGCATTCATTCCTGTATCAGAGGATCAGGGTATGATTAATTCTGTTGAGGCTGGCGCAATTACTCTTGAAAAGCTTGAGGCTATGACTTGCGTATGCTCAGTAGGTCTTGATATGATTGCCATCCCTGGTGACACCCCATCTACTACAATCTCAGGTATGATTGCAGACGAGATGGCGCTTGGTATGGTTAACCAGAAGACAACAGCAGCTCGTCTTATCCCAGTTATCGGCAAGGGCGTTGGTGATACAGTAGAATTTGGTGGATTATTCGGTTATGCACCTATCATGCCTGTTAATAAGTTCTCTTGCGCAGACTTTATCAACAGAGAAGGACGTATTCCAGCACCTATCCATTCATTCAAGAATTAAAAGTTTAGTTCTTAGAAATTTAATATTTAGTTTATTGTATTTGGTTAAAGTAATAGTTACTATTTTATTAGTAGCTATTACTTTTTTTTAATTTAAAGGTGAAAAATGGATAATACATTGGACTACCTCAAGTGGTACAAGGATTTTTCATTTGAGGAGAAGGAATTAACAGAGTTTGATAATTTTATATTGTGCAGATTGGTTTATCTTCTGATGCCGGATGTGGTAATTAATGAGCCTAGAAGCTTTAGGGATGTTGTTGATGAGGTGAGGAAAACAACAGGCATTCATGGCACATTTTACGGCAGGGATTGTGTGGTGGATATGGCAGCCGATTCAAAAAGATTTGGTGACATCTATCTAAGCTGTCATGCAGATATTTTGGACGAATCCTTAAGCGCCCAGTTTGCAGCCATGACCTTTGATTTAACAGAAGATTTAAGGTTTGTAGCGTATCGTGGCACAGATGACACCATGGCAGGCTGGAAAGAGGATTTCATGATAAGCTTCACCCAAACTGAAGCTCAAAAGAAGGCGCTAGCCTATCTTCGTGACAGTATGGATGGCAAGCATCAGATAATTGTGGCAGGCCACAGCAAGGGAGCAAATCTGGCTCTTTATGCATCTACCCACATAGAAGATGAATATCAGCCTTGGATAAAATACGTATATATGAACGATGGTCCTGGACTTTGCCCAGAGGTGTGCGATAAGGCCTGTGTTCAGAAAATAGCGGACAAATCACTTCGATTCATCCCAGAGTATTCAATATTTGGAAAGCTTTTTGAGGAAAAGGATATTCCTGTTAAGATTTTAAAAAGCACCGAGGAAGGTGTTATGCAATGGAAAGCCGGTGGTTTCAGAAACCAATCATCCAGGCAGCGTGTTTATCAATCAGGTGTTGGACCAGTGGATTGAAAGCGTTAACGATGAAAAGCGTACTAACTTTGTAAACAATCTTTTTAATTCCATCGACAAGGCGGGTATCAAGACCACAACACAGGTGGTGCAAAAAGGCCCCTTTGCCATTGAAAAGATATTGATTGAGCTGCTTTCCCTGGATAAGAGTACCGTTCGAACCTTCATGAAGCTGCCACTTACCGCAGCACTGGATAAAGCACCAGATGAAAAGAAGGCGAAAAAGGTAAAGGAAGGCATAAAGGCCATGGAATGGCTGCCTTATGTGGGAATGATTTTAACAAGCATTTTGCTTTTTATTGTGCCTGAATATATTCTTCAGGCTGGTATCAGTCTGGTGCTTCTGGCAGTGATAATCTTTGAAATCGCTGTAACCATCAGACATTTGATTAAGGCTAAATGGAATCTACAGGAGGAATCCGCCAGAGTCTACATCTGCATTATTATGATAGGAATATACGCCATGCTTCTAGTGAAGGAGGATGCTCTGTTTTTGATAGGTAGCGTGGTAATCGGAGTATCATTTTTGGCCTGGGCCTATCGAAATGCCATTGCATTCAGGAATCTTTGCGCAGACACTGACAAAAAAGAACGAAGACCTGAAAAGGTTAAGCTTGTGATAGAAATTATATTTTTAATAATTCTAGCAGGGTTCATTCTGATAGCTCCTAAGGATACCTTAGCATGGTACATGGTGTTCCTAGGAATAGTCCTGTTTGTTGATGGAATTGTAAACATTGGAATGATTATAAACAGATATCTGAACACAAAGCGTGCTATTTAATTTTACAAAATCTATTATTGGTGATAGAATATAAATGTATATTGATAGTTCGGAGGTATAGAATGAAAGAATATAGACAGCAGTTTTTTAAAGGGGAGAGAGCACTTTTCGCAGAGGATGGTGCAAAAATCTATGATTCTGTTTTTGATGATGGAGAATCTCCTTTAAAGGAAAGCAAGAATATAGAGGTTTACAATTCACAGTTTAAATGGAAATATCCAATGTGGTATTCAAATAATATCAACGTAACCAACTGCAACTGGTTTGAGATGGCCCGTTCTGGAGTTTGGTACACAAACAACATCACTGTAAAGGATTCTCTTATCACAGCACCTAAGAATTTCCGAAGATGTGATGGCGTAACATTAGACAATGTGGATTTAACCAATGCTGAGGAAACCTTCTGGATGTGTAAAAACATCAAGCTTAACAATGTAACTGCAAAGGGACATTATTTTGCTATGAATTCACAGGGAATCGAAATTGATAACCTAAGATTGGATGGAAACTATTCATTTGATGGAGCAAGCAACATTACTATTCGTAATTCAGTACTTTTATCAAAGGATGCCTTCTGGAACACAGAAAACGTAACTGTTTACGATTCGTACATTTGCGGCGAATACCTTGGCTGGAATGCGAAGAATCTTACATTTGTAAATTGTACTATCGAAAGTCTTCAGGGACTTTGCTATATTGATAATCTTACAATGAAAAACTGTAAGCTTATCAACACAACACTTGCATTTGAGTATGCTAAGAATATCGATGCTGAAATTACAAACAAGATCGACAGCGTATTTAATCCTGAAAGCGGAACAATCCAAGCAGAGGAAATCGAAGAGCTGATTGTCGAAAAGGATATGGTAGACCCATCTAAGACAAAGATTGTTTGTAGCGCTATTGGTAAGACAGAAGAAATCGTAGAATGGAGAAGAGACCGTTAATGGGAAAATATGATTTTGATACACCGGTAAATCGTCGTGGCACTGATTCACTAAAGTGGGATGTGAAGGAAAACGAGCTTCCTATGTGGGTGGCAGATATGGATTTTCAGACTGCACCAGAAATCAGAGAAGCTATTGCTGACAGATTAGCACATGGCGTTTTTGGTTATTCAGACATAACAGATAAATGGTATCAGGCTTACCAGAACTGGTGGAAGAACAGACATGGCTTTGAAATTGAAAGGGAGTGGCTTATCTTTTCAACAGGCATAATCCCATCTATTTCATCAATTGTTAGAAAGCTTACAACACCAAACGAAAAGGTCATCATTCAGACACCTGTTTACAATATCTTCTTCAACAGTATTGTAAACAACGGCTGCAGACCACTTGAAAGCCCTCTTATTTACAAGGATGGCAACTATGAAATGGACCTTGCAGATTTGGAAGAAAAGATGGCAGACCCACAGGCTAGCCTTATGATTCTTTGCAATCCTCATAACCCTGTTGGAAGAATATGGAATAAGGAAGAGCTAGCAAAGGTAGGCGAGCTTGCAAAGAAGTATGGTGTTACAGTTATTTCAGATGAAATACATTGCGACATCACTATCCCTGGCAAGTCTTATGTGCCTTTTGCTTCAGTTTCAGAAACTTGCAAGGATGTGAGCATCACCTGCATCGCACCTACTAAATGCTTTAACATTGCAGGTATGCAGACATCAGCCGTTGTAGTGCCAAATCCATTCTTGCGTCACAAGGTATGGCGTGGCCTTAACACTGATGAAGTGGCAGAGCCTAATTCCTTTGCTCAGGTTGTTACAGAAGCAGCCTTTAATAAGGGCGGACAGTGGTTAGATGAAATGCGTGAATACGTATTTACAAATCGAAAAATCGCCGAGGATTTCATTGAAAAGGAAATTCCAAAGCTTAGTATAGTTCATGGTGAGGCTACATATCTTCTTTGGATAGATATTAGTAAGCTTGGCAAAGACAGTGCAGATGTGGCTGCAGCTATCCGTGCCAAAACAGGTCTTTATATTACCGAAGGTATCGAATACGGCGAAGCCGGTCGCTACTTCCTACGCATGAACGTAGCCTGCACCCGCGCGACACTTGAGGATGGGCTTAATCGACTAAAAAACGGAATCAAAATATATGAAAAAGAAGATTAATTTACGAATCGTTGGTATTGCAATTATAGCCGTATTTGCAACTGTTATTGGAACAATAGTTATATACTATAGTCTGTTTCAAAAGCAGGTTAAGGCAGACTTGTCAATAAGTGCGAAGCTCTTAAAGGACACACGTTATTTTGAGTCAGTCAATATTGATAGTGACAAGATTGATTTATCTACAGAAATGGATGAATTGCGTGTAACCTGGATAGCAAAAGATGGAACAGTTTTGTATGATAATGACACCTCAGCCAATCTAATGAAGAATCATAATGATAGACCCGAAATCCAGGATGCATTTAATAAAGGTGTTGGGGAAGCAGTTAGAAAATCTGACACAATGCATGAAAATACTTTTTATTATGCTGTCCGCTTGGATAATGGAACAGTTCTAAGAGTAGCTACCAATGCTCAAAGCTTACGGTCTGTTTTTCTTTCTATGGCACCGTTTATTGGCTTGGTTTTTCTTAGTGTTATTTCTGTTTGCGTGGTGATTTCGCATCTACTTACAAAACAGTTGATTAAGCCAATTGAAGTGATGATTTCAAATTTGGAAAATTCAGATTATGAATCTCCATACAAAGAACTAGAGCCTCTATGTGAAATGCTAAAATCACAGCATGCAGATATTTTAGGGGCTGCCAAAGCCAGACAGGAGTTCACGGCAAATGTATCCCATGAGCTTAAGACACCTCTTGCAGCTATCGCAGGATATGCAGAGCTTTTAGAGGAGGGAATAGTCGAAAAAGATAATCAGAATCATTTCTATAAAGAAATTCGAAAAAATGCTGACAGATTGCTTGCAATAATTAACGATATTATCCAGCTATCGGAATTAGATAGAGATGAGCATGGAATTTCATTTGAAAGGATTGATTTGTATGAAACGGTTGTTGAATGTATTAATGACCTTTCGATTAATGCCAAGCTTGAAAATATTAGCTTAACTGTAGAGGGGGAGACCAAATTCATTCATGGTAACAAAGACCTTATTAAGGAGCTTGTTGAAAACCTCGTACAGAACGCAATTAGATACAACAATCCAGGTGGAAAAGTTACCGTATTAGTCAAGAATATAGATAATTCTACATGCCTGATTGTAAAAGATAATGGAATTGGCATTCCAGAAGTTGATCAGAAAAGAGTTTTTG
This sequence comes from uncultured Pseudobutyrivibrio sp., assembly GCA_902775195.1. GTDB lineage: Bacteria > Bacillota > Clostridia > Lachnospirales > Lachnospiraceae > Pseudobutyrivibrio. The sequence goes on along the minus strand of CACYLQ010000059.1, from coordinate 9,029 downwards.
AGAGATTTTACAGAGTTGATAAAAGCAGATCCAAAGCAACCGGCGGAACAGGTCTGGGTCTTGCCATAGTTAAACATATCGTGGAAATACATGATGCAAAAATCGAACTTGATAGCGCCCCTGGAGTAGGCACCACTATAACAGTTCTTTTCTAGGCAATCAAAATTAAGGGTTGCAATTTTGCCACAGTTGTAGCATTATAGTGAAGGGAATTTTATATAGAAACGGGAGCTTGTAAACAGGCTGAGAGGAAGGTGTGACCTTCGACCGAGAACCTGATTTGGATAATGCCAACGTAGGGACGCCGATTAATTATGATATTACGCGGAAGCTATTTGAGAAATCAGGTAGCTTCCGCTTTTTGTTTTATCAGAAATTAGGAGGAATAATGGATTTTAATAGCGAGCTTTATTTTATTACGGACAGTACACCTTATGAATTGGATGAGTTTCTATTCCGTGTAGAAGAGGCGCTAAGGGGTGGCGTTACCTTGATGCAGCTTAGGGAAAAGAATAGAACTACTAGGGAGTATATTGAGCTAGCCACAAAGGTGCATGAAATCAGCAGGAAATATAATGTGCCTCTGATTATTGATGACAGGGTAGATGTAATGTTAGCTGTTGATGCAGAGGGTGTGCATCTTGGAGCAGAGGACATGGAATGGTCCACAGCAAGAAAAATAATTGGTGACAATAAGATACTGGGGGCTACCGCCAAAAAGGTAGATGTGGCAAAGGCAGCCTATGAAGCAGGGGCTGATTACTTAGGAGTTGGGGCAATCTATCCAACAACCACAAAGGTAAAGACGATTATTACATCAGTTGAAACCTTGAATGATATCGTAAATGCGGTACCAATTCCAGTTAATGCTATTGGCGGATTGAACCCTTCTAACATGGATGTATTAAAGGGAGTAAATATCGCAGGCGTATGCGCAGTTTCAGCTATCATGAAGGCTGATTCGCCAAAGCTTGCGGCAGAGAATATGCTTAAGAAGTTTAGGGAGATTAAAGGATGAAGGTAGTTTTATCAATTGCTGGAAGTGACAGCAGTGGGGGCGCAGGAATTCAGGCGGATTTGAAAACAATGACAAGCCTGGGGGTGTATGGCATGACTGCGATTACCGCCTTAACAGCCCAAAATACAATGGGTGTTGATGCAGTGGTAGAAACAAGCCTTGATATGCTGGAGGCACAGATAGATTCCTGCCTGTCTGATATAAAGGCAGACGGTATCAAAATCGGCATGCTTCCATCAGCAGAGCAGGTGCTGGTGGTGGCAAGAAAGCTGAAGGAATATGATGCAAAAAACGTGGTAGTAGATCCTGTTATGGTTGCCACCAGTGGCAGCGTTCTTATGAAGGATGAGACCCATGAAATAATGGCAAAGTATCTGTTCCCACTTGCCAGGGTTATCACCCCAAATATCCCTGAGGCTGAGGTTCTTTCGGGAAGAACAATAAGAACAAAGGATGATATGGAATGTGCCGCTATAGATATTGGAACTGCCTATAGATGCGCAGTATTAGTTAAGGGCGGACACAGCATTTTGGATGCAAGCGATGTGCTTTTTGATGATGGAATGATTACTTGGTTCAATGGAAAAAGAATCGATAATTCAAACACTCATGGTACGGGCTGTACATTGTCCAGTGCCATAGCCTCACATCTTGCCCTAGGGTACAACCTGAAGGATTCCATATCAAGGTCTAAACACTATATCGAAACTGCTATTGGAGCCGGCTTAGATTTGGGACAGGGTTCGGGCCCACTGAATCACATGGCTTCATTATGCGCAATTTATTAAAGGGAATATCGTAACGAAAAGGAGAAGAAATGAGAGAATACGCAACACAGATGGATGCTGCCCGTAAGGGAATAATAACAAGTGAAATGATGCAGGTGGCATTAAAGGAATATCGTACATCAGAGGAAATTAGGGAATTAGTTGCAAAGGGACAGGTAGTCATCCCAGCCAATGTTAATCATAAATGCATTAATCCAGAGGGCGTTGGCAGCATGCTTCGCACTAAGATAAATGTAAATCTTGGCGTAAGCCGCGACTGCAAGGATTACAACATCGAAATGAAAAAGGTTATGGCTGCAGTAGATATGGGAGCTGAGGCTATCATGGATTTATCCAGTCACGGAAATACCCAGCCTTTCAGAAAGAAGCTTGTAGAAGAATGTCCTGCTATGATTGGCACAGTTCCAATCTATGATAGTGTTATTCATTATCAGCGCGATTTGGCTACACTTACAGCCAAGGACTTTATTGATGTTGTACGTCTTCACGCTGAGGATGGCGTTGACTTCGTTACTCTTCATTGTGGAATAACAAGAAAGACAATCGAGCAGATTAAAAAGCACAAAAGAAAAATGAACATCGTATCACGTGGCGGTTCTTTGGTGTTTGCATGGATGTGCATGACAGGTGAGGAGAATCCTTTCTACGAATATTACGATGAAATCTTAGATATCTGTCGAGAGTACGATGTGACAATTTCTCTTGGTGACGCATGTCGTCCAGGCTGTCTTGCAGATGCATCAGATGTTTGCCAGATAGAGGAATTAGTCAGACTTGGTGAGCTTACAAAGCGTGCCTGGGAAAAGGATGTACAGGTTATGGTTGAGGGCCCTGGTCACATGCCAATGGACGAAATTGCTGCAAATATGAAAATTCAGCAGAAGATTTGTATGGGAGCACCATTTTATGTACTTGGACCAATCGTAACAGATATTGCACCAGGCTATGACCATATTACATCAGCTATCGGTGGTGCCATTGCAGCACAAAGCGGTGCAGCCTTCCTTTGCTACGTAACACCAGCAGAGCATTTAGCTCTTCCTAATGTAGATGATGTAAAGCAGGGGATTATCGCTTCTAAGATTGCGGCCCATGCAGCAGATATTGCAAAGCATATTCCTCACGCAATGGACCAGGATAATGCCATGGCTGAGGCCAGACAATGCTTCGATTGGGATAAGCAGTGGGAATGCTCATTGGACCCAGAAACTGCTCAGGCCATCCGTGCCGACCGTTCACCAGAATTTGATGACACATGCTCTATGTGTGGCAAGTTCTGTGCAGTCCGCAGCATGAACAAAGCATTAGCAGGAGAGTATATTGATATATTAGGATAATTTCTATGTTGTATTTAAGTCAGAGCGTGATTATTTTTTGAATTGGATGCAATAACACTGATAAATAGAGCTTTTTGTTAAGTGAAAATAGGAATAGTTGATATCCCACTTAAAAAATGGAAAGTGTGTTAAGTGAATATAAGAAAAATAAAAATTCACTTCAAAAAGCATAAAAATATTTAGGCATAATTAAGTGTATATCAGAAAACTATATTTTCACTTAATAGGGTGATTGAGTTTGGTAAGTTTAAATCTGTTATGCAAGAAATAAACTTAAGTATTTAAAAAGCTATAACTATAAAGTTAAGTTTATTAATTTTTTTTGTGAGGACACTTAACAGGATTTTGCATTTTTAAGTGAAATTCTTTTTTTATCTAATACACTTAACTTTTATTAGATTGTGATATAAGTGAATTTTGAATATGCCTGTTTTTCACTTAACTACAAAAGGAACATTATCTTAGATATAAAAATAAGATAATGTTCCTTTATATTTTCACTTAAATTATCACTTTTTCAGCAGATTATTATTTAGCTAGGGCTTCTAAGAGGGCTACACAATCTTCCTCACTAAGGTGAGTAGAATTAATTACAATGTCGAAGTAGTCAGGTGAGCCCCATTTTCCGCCGGAGTGTGTGGTGAAGAATTTTTCACGTTTCTTGTCGAATTTCTTCATTACATCTTCGGCTTTATCTTTTTCATTTTTCTCTACAGTGATAGAACGATCCAGTCTGTAATCATCATCAGCTGTAATGAAAACCTTCAAGCATTTTTTATCTTTAAGAATCTCACTTGCGCATCTTCCTACGAATACGCAACCAGGCTTCTCAGCTGCCTCACGGATAATATCAACCTCTGTATTGTAAATCTGCTCCTCCATTGAAAGGTGCTCGTTGCCAGGAGCCTTGAAGATAGGTTTGATAGGAGTCTGCTCATCCATGCCCGATACCTGGTCATAAGACAATCCCATGCGCTTGCAAGTTTCAACTACAACACCACGGTCATACAATCGATAGCCAAGACGTTTAGCCAGTGCTTCCGCAATATGATGGCCACCACTACCATATTTACGTTCAATAGTAATATATTCGTACATAAAAGAGCCTCCTCTCAATAGTGTTTCGTTATAATGTTTACATTACACCACAATATAAGATTATTATAGTAGATTTCAGAATATTCATGCGGCAATTCACCATTTTTTCATTTTTTATTCATAAGTCCTTTGGGTTTGACAAATCGAACCAAAGCAATTATGATGACAAGGGATTTAAGATTTAGATGAGGAGATAGCATGATAGAAAATAGAACTAGCAACAGAATCCTTGCACTAGTAGCTATTGCAGCTACTGTTCTTGTGATGCTCTTTTCTACAGTCTTTATCTCAGAGCATGTATCACACCATTGTGATGACGAAGCACACTGTCCAATATGTCTTGTATTGGAGCAGTGCGAAAGCAATATCAAAAGCATCGGTGCAGGTCTTATAGTTGCAGCAGTAGTTTATGTAATTGCTTTTGCAATGAAGGATATTGCAGGTTTTATTCAAAGCCAGCCTGTTCAGGCTAGTTTAGTATCCCAAAAGGTGAGAATTGATTCTTGAAAAGGTCTATATTTTATAAGGTTTTATTTTGGTATAATTTTTTATAGACACGAAAGGATTAATTAAAGATGAAAATTAAAAATTTAATAGGTTTAATGGCAGCTACTGTATTTATGATGGGAGCTTTTGCAGGTTGTGGTGCAAACAGCGCTGAATCAGCGTCGTCAGCTGCATCAAAGGATGGCATATCTGTTGTTACTACCATTTTCCCAGAGTACGATTGGGTAAAGGAGATAGCAGGAGACGCCACAGGAGTAGAGGTTACTAATCTGCTTGATAGCGGTGCAGATCTTCACAACTACCAGCCTACAGCAGAGGACATCAAAACAATTGCTACCTGCGATTTGTTTATATATGTTGGCGGCGAGTCTGATGAGTGGGCAGAGGATGCCATTAAGACATCTGTCAACCCAAATCAGAAAGCAATCAACCTTATGGACGTGCTTAAGGACAGCATCAAAGAAGAGGAAGTTGTAGAGGGCATGCAAGCTGAGGAAGAGGAAGAAGTCGAAGCTGAAGGCGAAGAAGAGGTTGAATATGATGAGCACGTTTGGCTTTCTCTTAAGAATGCAGCAGTATGTGTAGATGCTATCAAAGAGGCCATGTCAGAAATAGACACAGCAAATGCCAACACTTACGCAGCTAACGCAGATGCCTATATCACTGAAATAAAAAATCTTGATAATGAATATAGAGACATGGTAGATGTAGCTTCAACAAAGACAGTATTGTTCGGAGACCGCTTCCCATTCAGATACATGGTAGACGACTACGGACTTGATTACTTCGCAGCATTCGTAGGCTGCTCCGCAGAAACAGAAGCAAGCTTCGAAACAATCAAATTTTTAGCAGAAAAAGTTGACGAGCTTAACCTTAAGACAGTCCTTACTATCGAAAACTCAGACAACAAAATTGCCGACACCCGAAAACTCAGACAACAAAATTGCCGACACCATTATCTCAAATACAACCGCCAAAGACGCTAAAATCCTAGCCATGGATTCCATGCAGTCATCAACATCCGCAGACTACGAAAACGGCATAACATATTTAAGCATCATGAAAAACAATTTAAAGGTATTAAACGAAGCATTAAACTAGAAATAATATAGTAATTGAAATCTAACATATTTAGATGAGCCTGATACTAACAAGCTGTGCTAAGTCTTGGCAAGCGCGAGGAGGAGGGCCCCATGTAGTTAAGGAGGGACCCATTTATGGGAGGTTCCCTTGACTGCAATGGGAGGTGGCCTCCGGGAGCATGAAACACTAAAGACAGCTTGTTAGTATCTGGCGGACTCAAAGTAATAGGAGACATTATGGCAGTATTAACAGCGAAGGGACTTGCTGTGGGTTATGAAAACCAGGCAGTTCTTGACAACATTAATTTTGAAATATAGGAGACATTATGGCAGTATTAACAGCGAAGGGACTTGCTGTGGGTTATGAAAACCAGGCAGTTCTTGACAACATTAATTTTGAAATAGAAGCGGGAGACTACTTTTGCATAGTAGGTGAAAACGGCTCAGGAAAGACCACACTTATGAAGACTATTTTAGGCCTGCAGTTACCTGTGGCAGGCTCCATAGATTTTGGTGATGGCCTTATGAAAAATGAGATTGGCTATCTGCCTCAGCAGTCTGTAGCTCAAAAGGATTTCCCTGCATCTGTGTTTGAAATTGTACTTTCAGGTTGTCAGAACAGTCTTGGAAAAAGATTTTTCTATACAAAGGAACAGAAAAAGCTGGCACTTTCTAACATCAAAAAGATGGGAATAGAGAAGCTGAAAAACAGATGCTACCGTGAGCTTTCAGGTGGTCAGCAGCAGCGTGTATTGTTGGCACGAGCATTGTGTGCAACCAAAAAGGCCATCCTTTTAGATGAGCCAGTGGCTGGCTTGGACCCAACCGTTACCGAGGAAATGTACGAGCTTATTAAGCAGCTGAATGATGACGGAATGACAATCATTATGATTAGCCATGACATTGCAAACGTAAGCAAGTACGCCAATAAGATTTACGACGTAAATGAAGGAGGCTTGAAATGATAGATACATTAATAGAATACTTAAGCTTTCCATTTGTAAGATATGCCCTTGTAGTCGGAGTGCTTATAGCCCTTTGCTCATCACTGCTTGGAGTTACACTGGTTTTAAAAAGATATTCATTTATAGGAGATGGTCTTTCACATGTGGCTTTTGGAGCCCTTGCTATTGCAACAATATTTAATCTTACTAACAGAATGATAATTGTTCTGCCAATCACTATCGTATTTGCGATATTACTTCTTAGAAAGGGGCAGAACGCAAAGATAAAGGGGGATGCAGCTATAGCCATGCTGTCAGTTGGAGCACTAGCCTTTGGTTATATGCTGATGAACCTGTTCCCAAGCTCTTCAAATGTATCAGGAGATGTGTGCACTACCTTGTTTGGTTCAATGTCTATTTTGATGCTTACAAAGACTGATGTGTGGGTTTGTGGAATACTTGCTATATTTGTAACCATATTGTTTATATTCCTGTATAATCGCATTTTTGCAGTTACATTTGATGAGGATTTTGCAAATGCAGTAGGCACAAAGGTTAATTTCTACAACCTGCTGATTGCCACAGTTATTGCAGTAATCATCGTGCTTGCCATGAATCTGGTAGGGTCGCTGTTAATATCGGCGTTGGTTATTTTCCCAGCACTTTCTGCAATGAGCATTCTTAAGAATTTTAAGAGCGTTACTATTTTTTCAGCAATTTCATCAATGCTCTGTGCACTACTTGGAATCCTTATTTCCATTCTTGCAGGTACACCGGTTGGCTCAACCATCGTAGCCTGTGACGTGGCATTATTTGGAATTTGTTATTTAATTGGAAGAATCAGGGGGTAAGCGTGAAAAGAAAAATAGCATTTATACTATTATTTACATTAGTCTTTTCGTTTACAGGCTGTGGAAGTGAATCTGCCACAACAGAGACTGTAGCCGATGAAACTACTGAGGTTAATACAGGAGAAGCAGATGAAATAGCAGAAGAGGAGATGGTAGTAGCAGATTCCTCTGTTGATATTGATTTAACAGCTCTTTCATCTACTATGGTATATTCAGAGGTATTCAACATGATGATGGAGCCTGTGGCCTACGAAGGTCAGACAGTGAAGATGGATGGAAACTGTGCCATCTACACAGATGAAGAAACAGGCAAAACCTATTATACCTGTGTTGTTCAGGATGCTACCCAGTGTTGTTCACAGGGATTAGAATTCCTGTTAGATGAAAGCCAGTACACCGAAGAGGATTATCCTAAGGAGGGGGACCCATTAGTTATCAAGGGTACCTTTTCCACCTACGAGGAGGATGGTGGCACCTATATCACCATCAAGGATTCAGTGATGGAATAAAAAGGCTTCTCCCCATTTTGGGGAGAAGCTGTCGCCTTAGGCGACTGATGAGGGGCGCTTACATCTGACTCTGCGAAAGCATCCAAATTTTCTTATGGTAGCAGCTAATAAACTCATCAGTTAAAACTGAAATTAGATAAACTTCATTTTCTTCAGCCTCTTTCTTAAGGTCCTCAGTAGTTTCTAACAAATGCTGATAATCTGCTAAGATATCTTTTATTATATCCTTTGAATTAACAAATCCAGCTTTCCCCTCCTTGATAGAGGCCATCTTTGTGAAATCCGTAGCCACTGGCGAATATCCAATCATAAGGGCTGATTCTGCCAGCTCATCCAGCTGTTCCTTAACTTCCTCATAGCACTTTTGTAATGTAGTATGGATAACGAAGAAATCATTCCCCTTAACATACCAGTGATAGCACTGTAATTTGTGATAAAAGACTACAAGGTCCGATAACATTGCATTGATTTTCTTTTCCATAAGATACTCCTTTCTTAACATAATAACTAAGGTTTAGGATATGTTAATAGCTGATTGTATGTTAATAGCTGATTGTATAATTAAGTAGTGATAAAAGGAAAAACAATGTAAATAATTATCCAATTTTACACTTTAACTTGTTAAAGTGATGTGATAAAATACTTTTTATTAACAGATTGTATTAGGAGGGATATTATGAAGAAAAGATTGATTTCTTTAATGATGATTTTAACTCTTTCAGCCGCAATGGTTGGATGTGGTAATAAAGCTGCGTCTACTGATGCAAACACTGATAGTTCAAATACAGAGGCATCTGATGGAAAGGTATATAAGGTAGGCATTATTCAGTATGTGGATGATGCATCTTTAAATCAGATTGTTGCAAATGTGGAAAGCCAGTTAGATGCAATCGGC
>CACYLQ010000058.1 GCA_902775195.1 uncultured Pseudobutyrivibrio sp. | reverse complement strand
TGTGGCTTTGGGATTTGTGATGCTACGGCAATATGCTATGAATAGTTACTTCTTACCGTAATATTTCGCTGAGATTGGACTGATTTTCTATTACTTATTATAATTTACTTTTGTTTATTAAAGTGTATTTCACCATATTTCAAATACGTTGCCAAGTTACGCCACACTGTCTGAAGACATTACATCACAAATTCATATTCTCACTATTTTCACGTAATAAGCCATATGAACAAGATATATAGGCTGTTTTATATTGTTGAACGATAGTCATATTTGTGTCCCCTGCATTTACTAACCTGGCAGCTGAACACAATTCACCGCAACTATCGCTAGCATAATAATTCCTGCACCCATAAAGGAAATCATAAAAATATTTCCTACCAGCTTCAAATCTTTATCCTGCGAGTTGTTTTTGCTTACTAAAAATACCATTCCCAAAGCAAATCCTAGAACTGTAAAGAAAAACCCCATAAGCAACAGGAATAGGTAGCCTTCATCAAATTTAAATATTAGATAGTGGGAGTTTATATAATAAAAAGCGATTGCTGCAACCACTACTGCCCATACTGCTCCCATTGTTCTTACAACCCGCAGTGACCTTTTGGCAGCATCTTCTGTGTCTCCGTCTGCGCAGGCTATATCATCATTCAATATGTTTTTGCTATTGATTCCCACATTTACCAATATGTAAAGCCACACTCCCGCCACTATAACAACGGGCACTATGAAAAATAAATCAAACATTTTCTCCCCCCTGTTTTTGAGCAATCAATGTTTCTTCATGGCACGACCTTCTTTGAGATAATGGCTAATCACCTAAAAATTGTATCTCTTTATCTCACAATTTTTGATTCCACAAGATGAAAACTCTTCGTTAGTCATTTCTCTGAAGTAGGATTCCACCATTCTTGTAATTCCATTATGGGCCACCAAGATGACTTCTCTATCTTCTGCCTTGATATCATCTATAAGATTATATATTCTCTGGGCCAGATGTAGCATGGATTCACCGGTTCCAAATCTGCTTGCCATATCTTTTTTGGCCTCATGAAATTCTGCGCCATCTCTAGGAGTAGATTCGTATCTACCAAAATTCTGCTCTTTAAGTCTTGGCTCTATTTCCATAGGAATTCCTGTAATCTCCGAGATATGTCTTGCAGTTTCTTTCGCTCTAACAAGAGGTGATGCAAGGATTACATCCGCAGTAATGCCCTGTTCTAATATCTTCTTTCCTGTTTCTATTGCTTGCTCATGTCCTCTTTCTGTAAGCTCAATATCTGTTGCTCCACAGATTTTATTTTCTACATTCCAAACGGTTTCACCGTGTCTAATAAAATAAAAATGATCCATATTTATGATTTTTTCCTTTCTACCATCGCTTTTAAGTTTATATGACTGGTTAGAGAAATTCACTTAACTAGAAATTAGAAAAAAGTTAAGTGTAATATGAATTCTTATTTTTCCACTTAAATTCTCCAAAACCTGTTAAGTTTAATAAGAATTTCTAAAAATAAACTTAAAAAAATCATTAGAAATTTTCTTGGAGTTAAGTGAATAGACAGCCTTTCTTAAATAAACTTAACTCAAAAGGAAATCTGTTAAGTGAAAATATTCAAAGCCCCAATAAACTTAACTTTACCTAAAAGTATTTAATCTAAATTAAGTGAAAAAATTTTTTTCTATAATAAACTTAACCGCCTTAGCGATTTTTAAGTGAAAATAAAAATAAGTCAAATTCACTTAATAAATCTTTTCAATTTCTCCATCAATACCATACATTTCTTTAAAAGCTGATAAGTCTTCCTGATTCCGTATAAGCATTATTTCTTCAAACAATCCCGTATTAATGTCTTTAAAACCTGCTACTTGTTCGCCATTGCAAATGCTGGCTTTGATTACAGGCTTCTTTGCGTTTTTATCATACTTCTTCTTTTCAATCCTTTTTCTGAAAAACATGTGCTACCTCTCGATTATCTTTTTCATTCTATGCTTCTGTAGGATACTATTTCTATCCCTGCTTTCTGCATTTCAGGAAGCTCTTTTAAAAAGAATTTATCATTAGTTGCTGCAACAGAATCTAGGTAAAGCTTAACTTTATATCCTCTTTTTTTAGCATCAATGGCGCTCCTGGCTACACAGCATCTACCATCAACACCAATCATATTGATAGTATCTACCTTAAGTTGTTCTATGAACTGGACAAACTCTTCCGAAGAAAAAGCACTTGGCCATCTTTTAGCAAATACAAATCCAGATACTACATCAAGGCCTTCTGCCAGTACATACTTATCTTCATTCTCAGGCTTGCCTACATTTTTCACATAGACTACCGGCATATCTGTAGCAACAGCCTTTTGAATACGCAAGTTAACTCTCTCAAGCAAGCTTGGCTCGTAGCTGTTCATATATTTTTGTTGCATATCAATTACAAGAAGAATTTCATTAGCCCCCTTAGGCATAAAAATACCCCTCCGTATATACGAATTAACTTAAGTTAAGTATATCACAGAAGGGGATATTATTGGCCTATATTATTAGCAGACCTCTTCTAATGGAAAAACAGGCCCTTTTTCTTATACTCCTCACTCTCTATATCTAAAACAGTGTACCCCGTTTCTGAAATAGCCTGAATCAACTTCTCTTCATTAACTTCTTCTGCTAAAAAAGTAGAAATGCCTTTGCTATGAGAGGATGTAACCTTCTTTGCTCCTGGTACAATTTTTCTAATTACATCATTGATATGAGCCTCGCACATACCACACATCATACCATCTATTTTTACTGTATATTTCTTCATATAATTTATTACCTCCAAATCATTATTTCCTTGCTACCAAATGCAATCGATATTTCTTGCCTGCTTCTAATTTGTCTATTTCTAGCTCCTCCGAAATATATGGATAGTCGTCCTTGCACATCGCATAGAAACCGGCATGGCCGGTTTCATATATATCTGCGGCTTTTGAAAATTCTTTAATTGTTAATTCCTTGTATTCTGTAGCTGATTTCATTTTATCCCCATCTATCTATGAACTTTAAACGTTTTATATCTTTGCTAACTAATAATATCACATTGAGTTAGAGAATGCTAACCTGTGTTATATAACAATTGAGAGACTATGCCTAAAACCTAGAATCCTGCTACTAATTAGCATATAATGAAAAAGGCATTTAATTTACACAATGCTAAAAGGGGGCATATATGAATATAAAGCAAAAGAAATTATTAAATCTATTAGGAATCATTCTGATTATCATCTTTGCCGTTGGCTCATTGTATTTAATCAAAACCAGCCATGCAAAATCAGGCGATTCAAATTCAAACTTTCAAAATCTAGTTCCAAAATCATACGACGATTCAAACACAAGCTATACTACTAACTTTTCAATAATTGAAGATGGGCTAAAGGACATGGGCTTTCTGATTACTCAAGAGTACTACTTTACTCAAGTTGAAGAATATTCCAAGTCAAAGAAAATCGCATTTTGGACTTCTAAATCATCCTTCACATACAGTTACGACGGAGTTGTAGAAGCTGGTGTAGACTTTTCAAAGATAAAAGTTTCAGTCAACGAAAAAACCAAAACGATTTCTATAGCAATTCCAGATTCAGAAATACACACCGTAACTGTAGATGAAAACAGCTTCAAGGAATATGATCTTGATACAAAATTCTGGAATCCACTAAAGCCAAAGGATTTTAATAATGCGCAAAAAGAATTTAAAGAAAGCGCCAAAGCTAATGCTATAAACAAAGGTGTATTGGAAAGAGCAGATACACAAGCTGAGACTATAATCAAAAACTTTGTTGCGCAGCTTATTGATGTTAATGAATATACAATAGAATTTAAATAATAAGGGGGCTAATAATGAATTCAACTATCAAAAGAATTTGTCTTATCATGCTATGCGTTTTCGTAGGCATATTCTCTTTTACAAAACTTAGTAAAATTACAACTGACCCAGAGTTTTCTATTAATAAAACAAACATAGAATCATTTGATGAAAAAATCAATACTGTTATGGGCCTTTCCGCAGGTTCCGCAATAGCTTCTACCGCCATCTCGCTCATCCCAGGCGATGCAGGTACCCCTATTGCAGAGCAGCTAGCCGATTTTTCAAAATACTTTTTACTTGTTTTAAGCGCTCTGTTTTTTGAGCAGTATTTTGCTCTAATTTCAGGATATATCGTATCGAATATTATTATTCCAGCCATCTGTTTATTGCTGGCTCTCAACTTAATCTTTAAGAACGTAAAATTTAAAGAAATAGCCGTTAAACTCCTGCTCGCTGGAATTATTATTTATTTAATCGTTCCATGCACCGTGCAGATTACAAATATAGTTTCCAAAACATACGAAGAGACCATATCAGCTGCACAGAACAATGATTTGTCCTCTACTGATGTAGAAGACAAGGGCGTTATTTCTCAACTGGCAAATTCTGCAGAAGCAACTGTATCAAACGCCGGAAACTATTTATCACAACTCATCCGTGCTTTGGCCGTAATGGTAGTGGTAACTTGTCTAATTCCTATAATGATTTTAGTTTTGGCCTTTTGGCTGCTAAAGATTATTATGACTCAAAACTCCTCTCTCCTATCCATAAAAAACTTATAGTAGGTCTGCACATTCTTATAGATAAATTTTATAATTTGTTCGATTTACAAGAATGCATGTTCGGGTGTATTATCTTCTTACAAGCAAACATATTTTCGGAAATTTTGTTCGCTTATTGTAAAGGAGGTAAGGGATATGGAACTTAATAATACAATCATAGCAGTAGATTTTGATGATACATTATGTTTTTCAAATTGGCCTAGCCTTGGCGCACCTAATCTTCCGCTAATCAATTATCTGCGAAAACAAAAAAGCGCTGGCAGCAAAATAATCTTATGGACCTGCAGGGCCGGGAAACCTTTAGAAGATGCCATCGAATGGTGCAAACACTATGGTCTTTTCTTTGATGCCATCAATGATAATCTTCCAGAAATAGTAGAGCTTTACGGAAACAACAGCAGAAAAATCACTTGCGACATATATATTGATGATAGAAACATGAAGCTGGACGAAATGATATGATTGCAGATAAATACAAAAAAGTGTATGAAAAAGGCAAGCCTGCGCATGCACCTTTTGATGATTTTTCCATCAAACATCCACCAATGGATTTAACCAGACGTGCCAAAATATTCCGCCCTTTCGATGCGCTAAAAGGATTCAATGACGAAATCGAAGATACCGAGCTGTCTTTTGAAACTAACTATTCTGACTTAGAACATATACCTGCAGAAGAATACCCATAGGAGAATGCCATGTGTACCAGATATGCCCTTGATATAACTCAACCAGAACTAAAAGAAATAATAGATATTGCAAAAAACTCTGCCCTCACGGCCAAATTTGTGGACACTCATGCCAGACCTCTCACTACAGATGGTGAAGTCCGCCCTACAGACATAATCCCAGTAATCGCGCCTAATTCAAAAGGAGAAAAATGCATATTTCCTATGCAGTGGGGATTCACCGCCAGAGATAATAAGAGAACCTTATTCAACGCAAGACTGGAGACCGCCAGCGAAAAACCTACATTCAAATCTTCCTGGCAGTCACGCAGATGCATCATCCCTGCTTCCCACTACTACGAGTGGGAGCACTTCAAAAGCCCTAATGGAAAGGTAAAGACTGGGGACAAATACGCCATTCAGCCAACTGGCTGCGCCACTACCTGGCTATGTGGTTTGTACCGCATCGAAGATGGCTATCCTGTCTTCGTAGTCCTCACTAAAGAACCCACTGAAGACTTGGCCAAAATCCACGATAGAATGCCACTTATGCTCCCTAAAGAAAAAATAAATGATTGGATTAATCCATCCTCAAACCCAGCAGACTTGATACAATTTGCCTTATCAGACACAGTTGCAGAACCTGTAAATTAGCATTCCGTCGCCGATATTCAAAACATATTTTATGCAAAAACTAAATAAATAATCACTGAAACAACTGTACTTGTTAATCCTACCATTGCTTCAAAGGCAATCAATTTCATTCGCTCAGAGATATTCATATTCACTGCGCCACCAGTTGCATGGAAGAATGAACCATGTGGAAGTGAATCGATAACTGTCGCACCTGCGTGAATCATCGCGCCTGAAGCTAAGGCATTTACCCCTTCTGCTGTAAGAACAGATGAAAATGTCTGAGATGCGACTGTTGCACCAGCTGTAGTAGATGCTGTAGCGCCCGCCATCAAAATACCTGCAATAGGAGCAAGCAAGAATGCTGGCATGTTAAACATGTTCAGTAAGGTAACAACATCTTGCTGCAATGCAGATGCCTTAATAATTCCGGCGATTGTACCTGTTCCTAAAAGAAGGATCGATACACCTGTAACCTTGCTTAAACCAAACTCTGAAAAGCTGCCGAATTGCTTAATGTTTCCTGTAGCAATTGTACATACTAATCCACCTATTGGTAAGGCAATCATTGGGTCGATTGCAATATCAGCAATTGGTCTTAACGCCAAAAGAATAATAACCACTGCAGGTCCTACAATAGACTTTAAAAATGATGGCAATTCCTTTGATTCAGATTTTTCCAAATCTGTGTCTAATACTTCCAACCCCTTCTTTTTAGAAAGGAAATTTGCAAGAATAACTGTAATGATTAATGCACAGATGGCTGGAACGATGTTTCTTACCATAAGTGATGTCAAATCAACTCCGAATGACTCTGATACTGCGATAGTGTTAGGGTTTGGAGATATAATATTTCCAGCTTTTCCACCGCCGATCATGGCAATCAACAACGATTGCTTGTTGTATCCTGCTTCTTTACCGATGGCAAGAGCGATAGGTGCAACTGTGATTACAGAAATATCTACAAACACACCTACGGCACAAATAATCATTGTGGCAACAGCAACTGCAAATAATGCTCGCTTGCTGCCCATTTTTTTGACGATTACCTGGGCGATTTTCTCTGCAGCGCCAGTCTTTATAAGTGCACCAGCCAATATACCAGATGTCATGATTCTAAGCACTGATGTAATCATGCTACCTGCGCCATCCATCATTGTTGATACGGTAAGCGCCAGGTCTCCGTATGAACCGATAACTCCACCAACCAAAGCTCCAATGATTAAGCTGTATGCTGGGTGAAATTTCTTGACTATCAATATGATTGCAAGAACCATTCCAATTATGGCTCCAATTGTGGTAAATTCGTACATTTCATTCTCTCCTCTATCTTGTCATCAACAGTCTCATTGCCTGCTCGGCAGCTGCTGACAAATTATATTTAGCATTAACTGTATTCATGGCCTCATCCAATGTAGTAACACCTCTTACGATTGGGAAGAAGGCATCTATTCCGTTTTTATTACATTCAGTTGCTTCTTTTGTCACACCACCTGCAAAGCCGATTACAGTTTTGTTATATTTCTTTGCTAATTTTGCTACACCGATTGGTGCCTTTCCCATAGCAGTCTGGAAATCAAGCATTCCCTCGCCAGTGATTACGATATCCGCCTCTTTTATGTAATCCTCTAATCTAGTTTCTTCTAAAACTATCTTTATACCAGATTCAAGCTTAGCGTTAGTGAATGTCATAAAGGCAAATCCCATTCCGCCTGCAGCGCCTGTTCCAGGGTACTTTGGATCAGCGTGTGGATATTTTTCTCTAGCTGTTGCAGCATAATAATTTAACCATTTATCCATATCCATAATCATGGAAGGTGTTGCGCCCTTCTGTGGACCATAAACTGCACTACATCCTTCTGTACCGCAAAGAGGATTTGTTACGTCGCAGGCAACCATGAATTCGCACTCTTTAAGCTCAGGGATAACATAGTCATCTGTAATTCTTTCTAATTCTTTTAATCCCTTAGCGCCAAATGGAATCTGTTTTCCAGATGCATCTAAAAATCCATAGCCTAAGGCCTGTAACATTCCAACGCCACCATCGTTTGTTGCACTTCCGCCGATTCCCACGATAAATCTGCGGCAGCCCTTACCGATTGCATCTTTAATTACCTCGCCAACGCCGTAGGTTGTAGCATCCAATGGATTTAAATCCTTCTTTTCAACAAGTGTAATGCCCGCAGCTCCACTCATTTCGATGACTGCTGTCATTGATTCTTTTATAATTCCGTAAACACAATTAACTGGATCACCTAATGGTCCCGTTACAAGAACTTCATGTCTTTCACCGTTCATTCCTTCGATAAGGGCCTCTACTGTTCCTTCGCCACCATCAGCTAGCGGTCTGACAACAACTTCTGCATCCCTGTTAGCTCTCTTAAATCCTTCGGCAACGGCTTGACCTGCTTCAATCGAAGTCATGCTACCTTTAAATGAATCTATGGCAGTTACTACCTTCATAAGTAATCTCCTCTCTCTACGTTCTTTCTTTAATTTAAAAATATTTTACATATAATTTATTTAAATTTAAATGTCACCTGTACCATCTTTACGGATATTTAGTTTTATATTATGTTATATATAACACTTTTGGCAAAAAAGAGGAGTCCATTATGATTAATTCCATTTCCAAAATCCTGGCCCAGGAAATCGTAGATACAATCCATGATGTTTGTGGATATAACGTCAATTTCATTAACACGAAGGGCATAATCTATGCTTCCAACGACTATAGTCGCCTGGATACATATCATGAAATAGGCCGTCAGGTAGCTTTGACCGGCGAGACTATCGAAGTTCTATCAGATGAACAATATCCTGGCACCAATAAAGGCATTAATATTCCTATTTATTATCATAAAAGAATTATCGCTGTAGTTGGTATCACTGGAAATCCTGTAGAAGTAAGAAGATTCGCCCACTTAGCTGAACGAATCGCCATTTTATTGCTTCACGAGCAAGAACTAGACATTGTCCACCGAACTATAGAGGAAAAGAAGCAATATTTGATGCACTCTATTCTTTATTGCGAATTTGATAACCCTGAATATTTTGATGAATGCTTAACCGAATTTAATATAGATAAAACCAGAAATTACCGCATCGTTTCTATAGAAATAAACAACAGATATAATCTTCAAAACAAATCATTAATGGACCAGGATATCGAAACATTATTTAGCCAGATTCAGAATGGATTATATGTATACATTTATCCAAATGAATTTATTGGTCTTATTTGCGATGACACATTTAAACATGATGAATATACCCTAAAAACCTTCGCCAACCTTCACGCCGGAATTGTAAAGACTGCTGTGGGCAAGGCTATGCCTCTGTATAAATGTAATGAATCCTATACATCCACCAAAATAGCCCTACAATCTTTAAACACGATACATAATTTACACCCTATGGACGACACCTATCCTACCGATTACATTGTATTTGACGATTTAACAATAGAACTGTTCTTTTCATCTATTCCTGCAAATATAAGAATTGAGTTTAATAATAAAGTTATCGGTAACCTGGACGAAAACGACCGCTCTTTTTTAAAAAGCTACTATGACAATGATATGTCTCTGCAAAAAACAGCTGACTCTTTATTCTTACACAAAAACACTGTCCAACAGCGCTTAAATAAAATAATGACAAAAACCAATTATAATCCTCGCAGTTTTAGAGATGCGGTTGTTCTGTATTTAGCTTTATATTGATTTTGACTTATAAGTCCCGCCTCTATGCAACCTCTGTATAAACAGGCCCTTGTTCGTTATTTTATTGTCATGTTTTACTATATCATTCATTTCTATAACATGATAATATCTGTAGGTTGTTTTGTTTTTCAACGAGGAGGATTATAAATGATTTTAGGAATTTTTGGAGCAGGAGGAAACGGAAAGACTCTTGCGGATGCGGCAGATATTATCAACGGCCTCATGCATAAGTGGGAAAAGATTGTATTTGTCGATGACGTAGTTGGTGTAAAAAAGCATTACACTTTAGATGTGTATACTTATCAGGAAGTCAAAGAACAGTTCTCAAAAGACGAAATAGAAATTGTTATTAGTCTTGGAGA
>CACYLQ010000057.1 GCA_902775195.1 uncultured Pseudobutyrivibrio sp. | reverse complement strand
AGGTAAAAGTGGGCAATGCTGACATAAAGCTGATGAACCAACGTGAATTAGTAGATTTTGCTGTATCGTGGATAGAATGTAACAGAAAATAACTTTCAGTTCTGCTCTGAAGTGGAAAATTACCTCTGTGAAATTAGAATGTTGAAATACAGTGGTACAACGATAGTAGGAGACATGGCTTATTACGTGAAAATAGAGAGAATATGAATTTGTGACGTAAAGTCTTCAGGCAGTGTGGCGTAACTTGGCAACGTATTTGAAATATGGTGGAATACACTTTAATTAACGAAAGTAAACTAAAATATGTAATAGAAAATCAGTCCAATCTCAGGGAAATATTACGGTAAAAGCAATTGTTCATAGCAAATTGCCGTAGCATCACAAATCCCAAAGCCACAAAGCCTACTCGGGAGAAGAGAAATGAGCAGTGCTAGAAAAAAACAGAGTATTTGATACAGCCTTAGAAATAGCAAAGCAGTACGACAAAAATCCTTCAAATGATTTTGTCGGCAAAATCAAATTCTGGCATGGAAGTAAGGATTATCACATTTCTCTATATGATAATTTTGGTGTTGGTGCCGTGGCCGGCATCGATAATCTTTTTAATATGGGACCTAAGGTGCTGCCTCCTAAGGTTATAAAAAAGATGGAAGCAGCCCTTGAATACTGGAATAGCGTAAAATAAATCGATTATGAAGAATTATTTTTAGATAACAGATTTAAAGCAATCATCCCCATCATCAATGATAGTAAGCTCTATATTAGAATTTTCATAACCGCAAGCAGCCAAATCAGCGTCTAGCTCCTCAGGAGTGTGGTGGTAGGTGTTGAGGTAGATGCCATCTACATCAGCGGCAATGGCAGAGCCGATGTCTGCCTTGATTTCATTTCCAACCATAACAGTTTCAGATTTTATGAGCCCATGCTTTTTCATTAAGCTATTAATGAAAGCAGCATCGGGCTTTTTTATTCCCATATCAGAAGATATAAATATATCATCAAAATATTCAGTGAGGCCTGTATCATCCAGCTCTTTTTCAGTGAAAAGACGCTGTGCGTTTGAAAGAAGATAAATATGGCTGCCAGCTGATTTGATTTCAGATAGAACCTTGTGAACGTTCTTATAGCAAACAAGCTTCTTGCGAGATTTCTCTCTAAAAGCTACGCAAAGAGCGCGCATTTCATCATCGCTGCAATCACAGCAAATTAATCTTTGCCATACCCATTCAATCTTAATTTCAGGGTAGCAACTGCCATTTTTTGCAGCAAGCTTATCAGTTTCTTCCGCGCAAATTCTAATATAATCATCCTTAAGATTTTCAGGAATTGTAATAGTACCGAAATGTTCTTTAAGGTACTCTACCATAAACTCCCAAAGCATCATTTCATTCTCGTCAGTATGTATGTCTATAAGTGTTCCGTATAAATCAAAGATATAATTTTTGTATTTCATAGTATTCTCCTTTGGTAGAAAGATATATCAAACGAAATTATACTACTATATTTTAGGATATTGTTAAATGATTATGAAAAATAAACATTCTTAAAACTTATGTATTAGAATATGCATGAGGTGATTTGTAATGACAAGAATGATGAAAAGAGCCCTTATAAATTTTGGATTTAGGCTGATAGTTTTTCTGTTTATATTTTCAGTTTACATTTTACATAAAGATGTACTTGTAGAGTTCATGACTCATGAATTTACATTTGGAATATCTGAATATGGAATCAGACCTCTTCATGTATTATGGGCAATATTTATGATTATGATGCTGCAGCATATCATCCCACATAAATATTTATCAATGGCATATCGCAAAGGAAATATAAAAGGCTTTGAAGAGGTGGAAGGATATTCTCGTCTGGAGTTATTAGAATTCATTCAACAGATGAATGTAAAAGCATGGTTTGTGATGTTGGTTTGGCTTAGCTTTAATGCTGTATTTGCCCTGTTATATCTGTTTAAAATAATAACTGTAGCGGATATGCTGATGCTGACTGTGTTCTTTTACTTAAGCGATTATATTTGCATACTGTTTTTCTGTCCATTTCAAACCTTTATGATGCATAATAAATGCTGTATTAATTGCAGAATCTATGACTGGGGATATTTTATGATGTTTACCCCAATGCTTTTTATCAAAAATTTCTTTTCCTGGAGCTTGTTTTTTACAGCACTTATCGTACTTATCAAATGGGAAGTGGGTTATGCAAAACATCCTGAAAATTTTTGGTTTGGAAGTAATAAACATTTGCAGTGTTCAAATTGTAAGGAAAAACTTTGTATTATAAAAAATAGAAATAAAAATGAAAGAGTTTAATAAAGCCTTATCAAATTTCATAAATGATGCTGCGGCAGGTGGGGCAGTGCGTCATCTTGCAGACCTTGGCTATTCCATATCCCAGATAGCTGATGATTTGGATTATCCTATCCCTAGGGAAAAGATTGCAGGCTACATGTGGGAGCATTTTGTAAATATTGGGAAAATCTGTCTAGAGGAGCCAAAACAAACACAAGACGTAGCTTCCTTTGTAAAGGAGCAGGACAGCTTTGGCAGGATTAGCTTTAGGAGAGTGACTAAGACTGTAGATAATTCAGACAAGCAATATGTAAAATGCGAATTTGGAAAGCTTCTATATAAGAAGGATGAGAAATTCTTACAAGCCCTGCAAAAGTTAGAGCCAGGCGACAGAGAATATATAGAGTGTATGCCGTGGCCCCTTACTCCTGTATATCACGAGCTAGATGAGCGAATGAATCGAATAAAGTGCATGATAATGTAAAAAAATGCGTCTAGAGTCTTCCTAGATGCATTTTTTTTTGATATACTACTTGAATGCGTTAATTTAGCAGCTTAAAGTATTAAAGCGTTATGGAGGAGGCATTTTCCTCATCGTATATATAGTTTTAGCATTAACATTTGGTTATACAATGATTGTGGCAGAGACAGCCATTGGTAGATCGACACAAAAGAGCCCGGTAGGAGCCTTTAATCAACTTAGTAATAACTCACTTCTTATGAAAATCGGTGGCTGGATAAATGCCGTTATCCCTATTTTGATTGTTCCATACTATTCAGTTATAGGTGGATGGGTTTGTAAGTATTTGTTTGAATATGTTAGAAGTGATGCCAGCGTTGTAGCAGAAGATGACTTCTTTGTTAATTTCATTACTGATACATATGGGCCAGAGCTTTGGTTTATCGTATTTGCGATACTTGTTTTACTGGTAATTTTTATGGGTGTTGAAAATGGAATTGAGCGAGTTTCAAAGTTTGTAATGCCAATTCTTGTTGTGCTTGCACTTGTTATCTGCGTATATTCAGTTACAAGACCAGGAGCACTTAGCGGTGTTAAATACTTATTTGTACCAAATTTTAAAAACTTTTCAATTATGACAATTGTTACAGCAATGGGACAGATGTTTTATTCTCTTTCTATTGCAATGGGTATTCTTATTACATTTGGTTCTTACGTTAAAAAGGAAGTCAGCATCGAAGAATCAACAGAGCAGGTAGAGATTTTTGATACAGCAATCGCAATCATGGCCAGCCTTATGATTATCCCAGCTGTATTTGCTTTTTCAGGTGGAGATCAGAGCACACTTAACGCTGGTCCATCCCTTATGTTTATTACAATGCCAAAGATTTTTGCAAGCATGGGCTTTGGTAGAATCATCGGAATTCTGTTTTTTGCACTTGTATTATTTGCAGCTGTAACTAGCGCTATCGCACTTACAGAAAGTGCCGTTTCTACATTTACAGATGAATTTGGCTGGAGTAGAAAGTTTGGAACAAACGTAATGGCAGTGGTTATGGTAGTCCTTGGAAGCCTTTCATCACTTGGCAACGGACCACTTGCAAATGTTAGAATCATCGGTATGCAGTTTTTGGATTTCTTTGATTTTCTTACAAACTCTGTAATGATGCCAATAGCAGCACTTGCTACATGTATTCTTATTACAAAGTTTATGACAGTTGAAAAGCTTGTAGCAGAGGTGGAGCAGGAAGACCATCCATTTAAGAGAAAGGGAGTTTTCTCATTTATGATTAAGTTCCTTTGTCCTCTATTTGTTGTCATTATTTTGGTTAGTGCTATACTTAACGTGTTTGGAATTATAAGTATGTAATTTAATTTTGAATAATTAAAATCATTGAAGAGGAAGTGGCTAATCATGAGAACAAAACAAACCTCAGAATCATTTGTATTATCAGCAATTATATCTTTGTCAGGAGGCTTTCAGGATGCCTACACCTACAATCTTAGGGATAAGGTATTCGCAAACGCCCAAACAGGCAATATCGTACTTATGAGCCAGCACATTATGTCTGGCGAATGGGTACAGGGCTTGCATTACTTAATGCCAATTTTTGCTTTTGCAGTTGGTATTTTGGTGGCGGAACAGCTGAGCCATCGTTTCAAGCATTCCAAAAAGATGCATTGGCGACAGATGGTAGTATTGCTGGAAATCATAATTCTTGCTGGGGTAGCTTTTATTCCTACTTCTTATAATATGTTGGCAAACGCACTTGTTTCTATGGCATGTGCCATGCAGGTGCAGTCCTTTAGAAAGGTGAATGGATATCCTTATGCCAGCACCATGTGCATTGGAAATCTCAGAAGTGGAACAGATAGTTTTTCAGTATTCTTGCGCAGTCGTGAGAAGGGGGCATTAAAGAAGGCTCTTCACTATTACGGAATCATATTTGTATTTGCTATTGGCGCAGGAGTAGGTGGAATCCTATCGCTCAAGCTTGGAATTAGAAGCATTCTTATTTCTAGCGCAATCTTATTTGTAGCTTTTGTAATGATGATGAAAAAACACATGAAAATAAAATAGTTAATAAACTAATTGGAAAATGTTTTGGGGTCTGTTTTAAAGTTTATAAATTTAATAAATTTTTAAGAAGATCGGTATATATACTACTGGTCTTTTTTGTTAGAATATGACCATAAAGGGATTGATAGGAGGGGCTTTCATGAAGAAACTATGGGAATCACTTGATAAGAAATATGTCAAAATCTGTGGATATGCTTCTGCATCAGTGATAATAACAATTATCATTCTTGGTCTGTTGTATTCCTCAGGTGGTTTTTGGGTCAGACTGTGGACTATTTTTACTGCAGTGCTTAAGCCTGTAGTTATAGGTGGAATCATTAGTTATTTACTTTCCCCTATTGTGGATAAGTTCGAGGGGCTCTTCAATAAAAATAAGAATTATAAGTGGGCCAGATATGTGGCGATACTTCTTAGTTTTTTGCTGATAATTGCCTTCATAGCACTTGTGGTTGTTATTATAGTTCTTACAATCTATAAAAATATATCAGCTGTGAATCTTGAAACAGTTCTTGGCCTTGGTGATTTAATAGAACAGGATACACAAAACCTGTATCAGTCAGTTAAAGATTTGTTGGCATCCGCTGGTCTATCAATAAATCAGTTTAGCGATGTGATTATTAAGGCCGCTATTTCTGTAAAAGATATTATTACAGGCTTATTCTTTGGCATCATTTTTTCTATCTATTTCATGCTGGATGGAAGAAGAATCAAGGATTACTGGAAGAGGGCCTTTGCTATTATTACTGGTAAGAAAAACGAAGAACGTGCCGAGCAGTTCTGGCATAATGCGGATAGAATATTCTCAGGCTATCTTAGAGGGCAGTTTATAGATGCAGCCATTGTTTGCATTCTTACAGGTATCGTATTTACGATAGTAGGTGTTCCAGAGGCGCTTCTTATAGCATTGCTTGTAGGAATAGGAAATATGATTCCATATGTTGGACCTATTGTAGGATATTGTGCAGTAGTAATAGTATGTCTGCCTACTGCTTCCTATAACGAGCTGCTTGCAGGTTTGATATCACTGTTTGTAATAATGCTTATCGATGGCAATGTTATAAACCCACGCCTTCTAAGCAGTAATATAAAAATCCATCCCCTTCTTGTAGTGGCAGCCCTTATTGGTGGCGGTGCCTTAGGTGGATTTGTTGGAATGCTTGTGGCAGTTCCAGTGGCAGCACTTATAAAGCTATATTTTGATAGATTTTTAGATAAAAAAGAAAATGATAATTAATATTACAAAGGAGATATAAAAATATGAAATGTTCAGAAATGCCATACAAGCGAATTGATATGGACGAAGTCAAGGCATTCTTTGAAAAGCTAATAGCTGACAGCAAGAATGCTAAAAGTGGGGAGGAGCAGTTTGAGCTCCACAAAAAATATTATGAGTTTATGAAAGATATTCATACAAATAGAATCCTTGGTACCTTCCGTCATGATTGCGATACATCAGACGAATTCTACACAAAGGAAAATGATTACCTCGATGAAATCATGCCATTGATTTCTAATTTGGAAAATGATTACAGCAAGGTATTATTTGAATCACCATACAGAGAATATCTTGAGGAAAAAATCAGCAAGGTTGCTTTCAAAAATATTGAGCTTGCCAACAAGTCAATCAGTGAGAAAATTCTTCCTCTTATGCAGGAGGAAAACGCTCTTGTAAGCCGTTACGACAAAATAATTGCATCTGCAAAGATTCCATTTGACGGTGAGGAGTACAATCTTTCACTCCTTCGTAAGTTCCTTACAGCTAAGGACAGAGATACAAGAAAGCGTGCATGGAAGGCTTACTCAGATTATTTCACATCTGTAACAGACGAAATCGATGAGATTTTTGATAAGCTTGTAAAGAATCGTACAAAGCAGGCTAAGGAATTAGGCTATGACAATTTCGTAGAGCTTGGCTACAACAGAATGAACAGAAACGCATACCGCAGAGCTGAGGTAGAAAACTTCAGAAAGCAGGTTAAGGAAAGCTTCGTACCATTTGTATGTGAGATTCAGGAAATCAGACGTAAACAGATTGGGGTGGATGCACTTAAATACTACGATAACGAAGTGTTCTATCCAAACGGAAACCCAGCTCCAACAGGTACTCCAGAGGAAATCTTAAAGAGCGGTCAGGAAATGTATAGACAGCTTTCACCTGAGACAGCAGAGTTCTTCGATTTCATGACAGAAAACGAGCTTTTCGATGTTCTTGGCAGAAAGACTAAAAAGCAGGGTGGTTACATGGACTTCCTTCCAAAGTACAAGGCACCTATCGTATTTGCGAACTTTAATGGAACAAGTGGTGACGTAGATGTTATTACACATGAATGTGGTCATGCATTCCAGGGCTACGTTACTCGTGATGATGAAATCAAAGAGCACAACGACCTTACAATGGAGACCGCAGAGATTCACTCTATGTCTATGGAATATTTCACATATCAGTGGATGGATATGTTCTTTGGTGACAGAGCAGATGAATATCGCAAGATGCATTTTATGGATTCAATCACATTCATTCCTTATGGATGTATGGTAGATGAGTTCCAGCATATCATTTACGATAAGCCAGAGCTTACACCAGCAGAAAGAAAGGCTGTATGGGCAGACCTTGAAAAGCAGTATCGTCCATGGCTTGATTATGAGGATAATGAGTTCTTCGTAACAGGTGGCTGGTGGCAGAAGCAGGGACACATTTTCTGGGATCCTTTCTACTACATCGATTATGTTCTTGCCAGCGTAGTTGCTATGGAATTCAAGGTTTGGATGGATAAGGATTTCAAGGATGCTTGGAATCATTATTTACAGCTTTGCAAGCTTTCTGTTAAGGATTTCTACGAGAATGAATTAAAGGAAGTTGGACTCGATAGCCCATTTGCAGATGGCACAATTAAGGGACTTGTAGACGAGCTTAAAAAGAAGCTTTAATAATATCAATTAAATGATTGCAATGATGGCAGAAGGGGAATGATTATGTACGACAAGATTTCAAGACTATTAATGTATGGAGATTTAACAGAGGAAAGCATTTTGTACCAGCTTGGTAGAGCTATTGATTCAATAGAATCTGGCGATTACAACAAGCGCGAGGCAACAAGGGAAATAAACGCTATATCGAAGCGTCTTCTGATGCTTGCTACTGATTATGGTTTTGATGATAATCTTTGGCATAATTATTTGACCTTCTACATCATTATGAATGAAAATCCTTTTTCACTTGTTACAGAAAAGACTGATGTAAAGCCAGGCTCTGTAAATCATTTGGTAGAAAATGATTTTAGAATATTAAAGGAACTGTTTGATTACGATTTTTCTACCCTGGAGCATGAGCTTGGAATAGAATCCTTCAGCGTATTTTCTAACTATAATTCTGTTAAAAAGAATCATCAGATGTACAATCGTAATGTATCTGAAAAGGTTAGAAGGCTTTCGAAGGAGCTTGAGGCTGCAGCAGATGAAAAAGAATTTTTTAACGTAATTACGAATTTCTACAAGGCCTATGGTGTTGGAATGTTTGGTCTTAACAAGGCCTTCCGTATAGAAGAAAATGGTATAAACGATATTCAATTTGTACCAATAAACAACATGGATGAGGTAGTGCTTGACGATTTGATTGGCTATGAATATCAGAAGCAACAGCTTGTCGCAAACACAGAAAGCTTTGTTGCTGGCAAAAAGGCTAATAATGTTCTTTTGTTTGGTGATAGCGGTACAGGAAAATCTACAAGCATTAAGGCTATTGTTAACCAGTATTATGATAGCGGTCTTCGTATGATAGAAATCTACAAGCACCAGTTTAGATATCTGTCAAAGATAATCGCAAGCATCAAAAACAGAAACTACAGATACATCATCTATATGGATGATTTGTCATTTGAAGAGCATGAGATTGAATACAAATTCCTAAAGGCTGTTATTGAAGGCGGCGTGGAAACAAAGCCAGATAATATTTTGATATATGCCACATCCAACCGTCGTCATCTTATTAAGGAAACCTGGAACGACAGAAACGACCAGACTAACAATGATGATAGACATCATTCAGATACAGTTGAAGAAAAGCTGTCACTTGTTCATCGTTTTGGTATGACAATCAGCTTTACAAAGCCTATGCAAAAGGAGTACATAGAAATTGTCTTAGAGCTTGCCAAGAGAGCAGGCATAACTATGCCAGAAGAGGATATAGTTTCACAGGCAAAAATATGGGAAATGGAGCAGGGAGGCCTGTCTGGCAGAACCGCTCAACAGTTCATTTATCACCTGCTAGGTGAGAAATAATCGTCAATATTTAATTTGTCGGGGTTTAAACTATAGATTATCCGGCATTATCAATATTTTCCTTTGATAAAATCTAATTACCGCGGTGTTTTTACAAATTATAAAAGGAGAATATTGAGGGTTATGGTAAAAAAGAAAATCTACAAGGCGCTATCAGTAGCAGTAGCTTCTACTATGCTGATGGCGACTCCAAATCCTGCATTAGTCAATGCAAAAGAATCACCATCAGATTCCACAGATGAAGTTGTAGAAGAGCTTCAGGAAGAAAAAGAAGAAACAGAGAAAACAGAAGAATCTAAAGAGGAAACAAAGGAAGAGTCTAAAGAGGAAGTTAAAGAAGACTCTAAGGAAGAATCAAAGGAAGAATCAAAGGATTCTGAGAAGGAAGACTCTGAAAAAGAGGAAGAAAAGAAGGATGATTCTAAGGATGACGAGGAGTCAAACAAGACATGCGAAATTACTTACAGCATGTTTGACTTTGATGACAGCTACGAAGGTGGTTCATGGGGTTCAACTGTCACAAAGTCAAAGGGTGGCGTAAAAATTGAGTTCAGCGGAAACTATGCGGAGAAAGTTTTTGGTCTACCTAAGGGAATTAAAGGCACAGATGTAGTATCAGTAAAAGCAAATCTGTTAAAGGGCAGCAAGTCAGGTTTCTCACTTAAGTTCAGAAATAAGGGTGAGGAAGTAAAGGCTGCTTATGGAACAGATGTTATTGAAAATACAGATAAGGCTGAGTTCGACGGAATCGGCTTAATGAATAGCTCAGGTGGTGGTACATCATTTACTATCCAGAGTATTACACTTACTCTTAAGGGTGACGCAGCTGATTACCCAACACCAAGCGAAATTGTAGATGAAAAAACAAAGCCTGAGATTCAGTGGGATATCCGATGAAGCTTTGATGGATATCGTAGAAAAGCATTTTAATGCTGTAACATTTGGTAACGAGTTCAAGCCAGATTCATTAATGAATTACAACAACTCAAAACCAGCAGATGGACAGATTATCACAGAAACATGGACAGATGCAAAGGGTGTTACACACAAGGATATGGCTGTTCCAAAGCTTGACTTCTCTCGTCCTGAGAGAATGCTTCGTGTTATCAAGGATTGGAACGATGAGCATCCTGACAAGGAAATCAAGATTAGAGGTCACGTTTTAACATGGCATTCACAGACACCTGAGTGGTTCTTCAAGGAGAACTATGATCCAAATGGTGACTGGGTATCACCAGAAGAAATGACACTTCGCCATGAGTGGTACATCAAGAGCGTATTCGAGCATGTATTCTCTTCTGAATATAAGGATATGTTCTATGGCTGGGATGTTGTAAACGAGGCTTGCTCTGATAGCACAGGTACATACAGAAGCGCCAGCGCAAGTGAGCGTTCAAACTGGGCTAGAATTTATGGCACAGGTAGCAAGGAGGATGCTCCTGATTACATCCTTAATGCATTTAGATACGCAAACTACTATGCTCATAAGATGGGCAAGGATGATGTAGAGCTTTACTACAACGATTACAATGAGTGCTCAGGCAACAAGCCAGATGCAATCGCTCAGTTACTTGAGAGTGTAAAGAGACATGAAAGTGATGATGTTCTTCCTACTAGAATTTCTGGTTTTGGTATGCAGGGACATTACAATATGTTAAGCCCAAGCAAGCAGAAGGTTATAGATTGCGGTAAGCGCTACGGTAAGATTGTTGGAAAGATTCAGGTAACAGAGCTTGATTTCAAGTGCTCAGATGAATATGATGGAACATCAGCAACAGAGTCAGCTGAGTACACAAGAGAAGCTTATCGTTATAAGGAAATCTATGAGGCATACAAGGAAATTGATGCAGATCCAGATATTGATGTAAACGGATTTACAGTATGGGGTGTAATTGATCCAAACTCTTGGTTACAGACATCAAATAGCGCAGGTGGCGGTGCTAACGGAAACAGAAAGCAGGTTCCACTTCTCTTTGATGGTGACTACATGGCAAAGCCAGCTTACTGGGCATTAGTTGACCCATCTAAGCTTGAGCCAGCAATCAAGAGCATCAATATAACTCAGGCAGCAACAGGCGAAGATAAATTTGTACATGGCAAGTCTGCAACAATTGAGGGCACAGATTACACATTCGTTCCAGTTTGGGAAGATGGTAAGCTCTTAGTTAAGGTTAAGGCTGCAGGTGCAACATCTGCTAAGCTTTATGTTGATTTTGCAACTACAATGGAAGATGGAGCTAAGGTTTCTACAGCTGAGGCTACTTTAGATAAGAATGGTGAATGCGTACTTGAGGTAGCAACAGATACAACACTTTCAGCAGCAACACGTATTGCACTCGATGTTGTTGTTACAGATGCTGAGGGTGACCATGCATTCAACAACCTTCGTCTTACACAGGATGAGGGCAGCAAGTACTACGCAAAGGGTACATGCAAGCCTTATGCAAATGTTAACAAGGGCACAGTTACAATTGATGGTGAAGTTGATGATGCTTGGGAAGTTGCAAAGGATGTAGTTCTTTCAGTACCAGGTAGCAGCCCTAAGGCAACAGCTACTGCTAAGCTCCTTTGGGATAATGAGAACCTATATGTTCTTATGAACGTAAAGGATGCTAACCTTGATGCAACAGCATCAGCTGCTCATGAAAAGGATTCAGTAGAAGTATTTATTGATGAAAACAATAATAAGTCTGAGGCATATGAGGACGATGACAAGCAGTACAGAATTAACTACTTAAATGAGACAAGCTTCAATGGTACCAAGTGTGTTGAAGAAAATGTAAAGCATGCTGTTAAGCTTACAGATGATGGTTATATGGTTGAGGCAGCATTTGCATGGACAGATATCACACCAGAAGTAGGAACAGCTATCGGTCTTGATTTACAAATCAATGATGGTGAAAATGGTGGCCGTATCGGAACACGTTGCTGGTATGATGAGACAGGTAACGGCTGGTCAGCACCAAAGGTATTTGGTGAGGTTTCACTTGTAGACGGTGAGGAAACACCAGATACTCCTGAAGAGCCAGTTATCGTTACTCCAGCAGTTGCAGAGGTTGAGGATGTAATTTACACAGGCGCTAAGCTTACACCAGAGGTTGTTGTTACAGCTGGTGACAAGGAGCTTGTAAAGGATGTAGATTACACAGTTTCATACAAGAATAACAAGAATGCAGCAGCAAAGGTTGGCACTGGTATGGGTGAAGACTTCAACGCTTCACTTCCAACAGTAGAAGTTAAGTTCATCGGCGAATATGCTGAGAACGAAGCTATCAGAGCTAACTTCACAATTGCTCCAGTTGATTTCGCAGACGAGGATGCAATCGAGGTTGAGCCAGATGACACATTTGTTGAGAGCATGTTCACAACTCGTCCAGGTGTGACAGTATACTTTGATGGCAAGAAGCTTTCTAAGTCTAACTACACATTACAGTACAGACTTGGTGAGAATGGCAAGCTTCTTAACAAGCTTCCAGCACACGCTTCTAATGCAGATGGAACATACTATGCTGTAGTAACAGCAAAGGGTAAGAACTTCGTTGGAACAACAAGTGTAGAGCTTGATATTCTTGAGGAAGTAAGCATCCACGTTCTTGAAGCAAGAGTATGGAGAGGCGCAGAATACAACAAGAGAACAGGTGCAGTTAAGGTTAAGGCTAGCTACACAGTTAAGACAAACTCTGAGGCTAAGCACTTCGGTGTTAAGAAGGGCACAGAGATTGTTCTTGAGTCAGGCAAGGACTTTGAAGCATCAGTTGTATTTAGAGAGAGATTCACAGGTCTTGGTTTAGTTCACATTAAGGGTAATGATCCATTAGTTGGTGAAAGAGTTGTAATCTTATCACTTAGATAATTGTTTCTAATCTCTTATTTATGGGGTTGGCATCTAATTTAGATGCCAGCTCTATTTTTTTATATAGATATGCTACAATGAATAAAGATTGTTTATAGGAGAGTGAATATGGCTGGAGTATTATTTGGAATAGGAGTAGGGCCAGGTGACCCAGAGATGCTCACACTAAAGGCGGTCAAGGCTATTAAGGAAGCAGATGTTATTTGTCTTCCAAAGGCTGACAAAGGTAAGTGTGTGGCTTATCAAATCGCACTTCCTGCTGTACCGGAAATACGATATAAAAAGACAATTAGTCTGGACTTTGAAATGACAAGTGACGTGGAGCGATTAGAGCAAATCCATGGGGAATTCTACCAAAAATACAAACAGCTATTGATAGAAGGATATAACCTGGCATTTCTTACCATTGGTGATCCTACAGTTTATTCTACCTTTGGCTATATCATGAAGCTTGCCAAAAAGGATGGTATAGAGGTAGAGATAATAAACGGCATAACATCCTTTTGCGGTTCTGCAGCAGCGGCAGGTATTCTTTTAAGCGAAGGAGAGGGGAATATCCATATCATCTCAGGCCAGGGGGACATAGATGAAGAGCTAAAGCTGTCTGGAACTAAA
Organism: uncultured Pseudobutyrivibrio sp.; assembly: GCA_902775195.1. Classification (GTDB taxonomy): domain Bacteria; phylum Bacillota; class Clostridia; order Lachnospirales; family Lachnospiraceae; genus Pseudobutyrivibrio. Next base: position 2,840 of record CACYLQ010000057.1, on the reverse strand, counting down.
GTCATAATGAAGAGTGGAAAAAATATTTCAGCCATCAAAGAAAAGTTGATTCCTTTGGAGGAGGCTGATAAAATTATCGTATATGCGGTAGTAGATTGCGGTAAAGAAACAGAGCAAATTTACAAAGGCGCGATGATGATTCCAGAGGCTTGCAAATATATGATGACAATCATCATCAAAGAAAAATAAATAACATGGGGGTTAATGTGGTGAATAAAAATGATTTTGCGCTTACTCCGCCAATGGGGTGGAATAGCTACGACTATTATGACACTGCGGTTACAGAGGAGCAGGTAAAGGCTAATGCAGATTTTCTAGCTAAGCATCTTAAGGATTATGGCTATGAATATGTAGTAGTTGATATTGAATGGTATTCAAACGATGCTGCCACCATGCGTGACAAGTATCAGTACATTCCATTCGGTGATGATGAAATAGATGAGTATGGTAGATTCATACCAAGTCCTACACGTTTTCCATCTTCTAAGGATGGGGTAGGCTTTAAGGCACTTTCCGATTATTGCCATAACTTAGGTCTTAAGTTTGGTATTCATATCATGCGTGGTATTCCAAGAGTTGCAGCAGAGCGCCATCTTCCAGTATATGGAACAGATGTGACAGCAGCTGATATTGCAGATCCATCCAGCATCTGTGGTTGGAATCCTGATATGTACGGCGTAAGAGACTGCAAGGAAGGTCAGGCTTATTATGATTCTCTGATTAGTATGTATGCTGACTGGGGTGTAGATTTTATTAAATGCGATGATATCTGTGATTCATGGATGTACAGGGATGAGAACTTCAGTGGCTGGCATGAAACCAGAATGCTTCATAAGGCAATTATGAAATCTGGCCGTGAAATCGTTCTTAGTCTTTCACCAGGACCAGCTCACATCGATAAGGCATTCCATTATCAGGACAATGCTAATATGTGGCGTATCACTGATGATTTTTGGGACAAGTGGGAGCTTCTTAAGAACATGTTCTGGCGCTGTGAAATGTAGGCTGCTTCCCAGATTGCGATATGCTTCCAATAGGAATGGTTGGTGCAGGCTTTAACAGTGAGCGTCATTCTAATTTCACTATGGATGAAGCAAAAACAATGATGACACTTTGGTGCATGTTCCGCTCACCACTTATGATAGGTGCCAAGCTTACTGAGTTATCAGATGAGGATTTATCTCTTCTTACCAATAAGACATTGCTTACTTATATGGAGGATGGATATAAGGCTCATCAGGTAGCAAGAGATGTTGACCATGCTATATGGGTAACAGAAAATGCTGCTACTGGAAAGAAGGCAGTTGCGGTATTTAATATATCTGATAAGGCTTTTGATTTTGCAGATTATAAATCAGATGTTTTTGCAGCAGTATCTACAGATAGCTTTAATGGTATAGATATCTGGACAAAAGAGGAATATAAGCTAACAGCGGATTATAGTAAAGCTATTAATCCACATGCTGTTTTGGCGATTGAAATAATATAATGGCGAGGTAAATAATGAAATTTGTAGTGCAAAGAGTAACTGAGGCTTCAGTTGCAGTAGATGGAAAAACAATTGGAAAAATCGGCAAGGGATTCTTAGTACTTATTGGTGTATCAGATAGCGATACTAAAGAAATTGCTGATAAGATGGTTAAGAAGCTTTTAGGGCTTCGCATATTTGATGACGAGAACGACAAAATCAATCTTTCCCTTACAGATGTAGGCGGAGAGCTGCTTTTGATTTCTCAGTTTACTTTGTACGCAAATTGCAAAAAGGGCTATAGACCATCATTTACAGAGGCAGGAAAGCCTGATATGGCAAATGAAATGTACGAATATATCATTGAAAAATGCCGTGAACAATTCCATGTAGAAACAGGAGAATTTGGAGCTGATATGAAGGTCTCACTTTTGAATGATGGACCATTTACAATTATTTTAGATTCTCAGGAAATTTGCTGATTTTTAGACCGCTAAAGCCTTGACTTGAATGATGAAATTCTATAGAATACTAAATGTTCGCAGAAGTGGCGGAATTGGCAGACGCGCAGGCTTCAGGTGCCTGTGGTAGCAATATCGTGTGGGTTCAAGTCCCATCTTCTGCATACATTACCCAGTAGGTTATACTTACTGGGTTTTTTATATGTCAATATAATTTATATGGAAACTTTCACAAAACATTGACACGAACATTGAAATATCTGACAAAAATAAATTAAATCCCTAAATTGACTTGCAATTATACAATCAGGCGTTATAATATACTTATCAAGTGAAAGAAAAGTATATTTTACGGAAAGGGAGGTACGGTCCACCAGAGAATTAAGTTTAGTAATTGTTTAAAATCTAGTGAATGGAGGTATAGTCCACCAGAGAATTAAATTTTAACACGCGACATTGTAACAGTTATAAATAAGATAGATTGAGAGGTATAGTCCATTGGGATCGATGTTAAGGGGCGGCACCAGTTAGGAATCGGTTGATTTCGAATTGGTGTCGCCCGTTTGTTAGGTATTATATCAGAGGTGCTTATGTTATTTTACGCAGTTATTATTCTTATAACTTTATTATATTTGGTGATACTTGAACTATCCAAAAACATTATTCTTGGATGGATAATCGGAGTGTTTGTTTCGATTGCTATGATTTCCTATAGGTGTTTTCTGGCAGATAAGGGATTGCTTAGCACCAAAGTCAAGCTTATTACTTGGGGTTTATTTATTGGCATATTATGTGCTAACTATCTGCTAACAAGTCCTCCATATAAGAATGTTCCAGCAGTTGATAACAAGAATCCTGATGTGACAGAGGTAGTTCATGTCGCTCAAGGAGATTTGACAGGAGTATATAAT
>CACYLQ010000056.1 GCA_902775195.1 uncultured Pseudobutyrivibrio sp. | reverse complement strand
CATAATATCACAGGCCTTCTTTAAATAATCATGTCTTTTTTTGCTGGAAGGATTGTAAAGAGCAATGGCAAAATCTCCCATTATTGCAGCCTTAAGTCTTTTTTCAATTACCTCCCATGGAGTCAGCAAATCGCTAAGACTGATTACGCAGAAATCATGATTAATAGGTGCTCCCAAAACTGCCGCTCCAGAAATTGCTGCTGTCACACCTGGGAGCACAACAATGTTATCCTCTGTTATATCTGAATCCGCATTTACGTATTCTGGCAGAAGCTCATACATTGGTGCAGCCATTCCGTATACTCCTGCGTCTCCACTGCAGATGAAGGCTACATTTTTGCCTTCATTTGCAAAATCATAGCAGGCTCTGCAGCGCTCCACTTCCTGTCTCATAGGAGTTGTAAAAAAATCTTTCTCAGGGAAAAGGTCTTTTACCAAATCCACATAAACTGTATAGCCTACGATAACATCTGCATTTTCCATAGCATCAATTGCCCAACTATATATATTATTCCTGCCATTTTATGCTCCTTAAATCTCTGATTGCATACGCCTTTGTCATTCCATCATTTGCCTGCTTTTTAGATATAAGCTTTGCGCCAATAGATACTGCTGCTCGCTCGCTTACATTTCCAGTTCCAACCTTTTCCTTTACAAAATCTGATTCTGTAAAATCTCCTTTTGCGGATTCTAACTCTTCTGCTGTAAATGTAATGAATTTGGTATGTAAATATGCGCAAAGCCTAAGTAACCCTGGCTCATCTGCCTTTTTATCAATGGAGCAGATTGCATACAGATTATTCCTAAGCTCCTCTTCGTTGTAATCCTTAAGAATAAATTCAAGCAGTTCTTCAAAGCTCTTTCCCCTTTTGCAACCCATACCTATCACTAAGGTTTTAGGTGTTAAAATCAGGGCATCTGCATTTTCATTCTCATCATTTGAAAATATAAAATCAGGCTTTTCAGCTTCAGCCACTGCCTTTATATTTTTGGGCTCTTCATCTTCAAATGAAAGCTTTTCAATATCATTTTTGTAATAAACCTTGTAGCCATTTAATAGCTTCATGGAAACATTTTTGATTTTTGATTTATCTAAAATTCGAAATCCATTTTTTGCTGCGAAGGAATCTATGGCATACACATTTTCTATATCAGTTGCTGTTGTGATGATGGCATTTGCATTAATCCTTTCAGCAATCATCTTTGCCAAATCATTTCCCATGCCATAATGCCCCGACAAAATAGGAATAACATTCATCCCTCTTTCATCAATAACAATCACAGGAATATCCGAAAGCTTGTTATCTATAAAGGGCACAATAGTCCTTACAGCAATCCCCACAGCCCCAATAAAAATAAGCGGAATATGCCCCTCAAAGCATTCCTTTGCAAAGGCCTTTAAAGAAGTGTTGTCATCCTTCACTTCAAAAGTAACATTGCCTAAGGCCTGTTCAAGCTTGCTATAAACCTTCCTACCTTCGTCGGTAAAATATGAAATTCTTATAAGAAAATTTTCAATCATATACTCTCCAAAGGCTTCTCCCTCTGGGAGAAGCTGTCACCGAAGGTGACTGATGAGGGCAACCATCATCTACTCTTCCTAAATCCAGTCTCAAATTCAGCATCATATAGTTTCGACAACGAATACCCCGACTTCGAAATCACATCCCCTACAAGCACCACAGCCAAATTCTTTATACCATGCGCCTCAGCAGTCTCAGCCAAAGTCCCAACAGTACAAATATATTTTTCCTCATCAGGCCAACTAGCCTTGTACACTATAGCTGCTGGCGTATCCTTAGAATAACCACCATTGTAAAGAGCTCTTGAAAGCTTCTCCATCATTCCACTGCTTAGATAGATAGCCATAGATGCATTGTGGGCTGCCAGCTTTTCAATAGATTCTTTTTCTGGCACTCCGGTGCGGCCCGCCATTCTTGTAATAATTAAGGTCTGGCTAATATCAGGAAGTGTATATTCCAGATTAAGACTTGCCGCTGCCCCAAAGCAGGCACTTACACCTGGGCAGCTTTCATAAGGCACTCCATTGGCCTCCAATATCTGCATCTGCTCTAACACTGCCCCGTAAATACTTGGCTCGCCAGTATGAAGTCTTACAACCATCTTCCCCTGTCTTGCCGCCGCAATCACTACTATCATAACCTCTTCCAGTGTCATGGTAGCGCTATTGTGAATCTCACAATGCCTCTTGGCATAATTCAAAAGCTCCGGATTCACCAACGACCCCGTATATACAATCACATCTGCCGCCTTCAGCAGATTCATACCTCTCACCGTAATCAAATCCGCCGCCCCACAGCCAGCTCCTACAAAATAAACCAAAGGCTTCTCCCTTTGGGAGAAGCTGTCACCGGAGGTGACTGATGAGGGTGTATGTAAATTATTATTCATAATTAAATCCTCTCTTTAATCTTGGCATCTATATCTTCACAGACTACCACAAAATTATTGTTTATATCATAATTAGAATATCTTAAAATCTTTATTCCCAAATCAGCTAAATATTTATCTCTAACTAAATCAGCTTCATGTCCTTCTTTTTCATAATGCTGACTTCCATCAAGTTCTATTGCTATTTTGGCCTTAGCACAATAAAAATCTACTATATATTTTTCAAAGACTTTTTGTCTTTTGATTGTAATTGAATATGATTTTAAAAAGTCATACCAAAGATGTTTTTCCTCTTTAGTCATTTCTTTTCTTAAATTTCTAGAATACTTTTTAAGAGTTGGGTCTAGTCTTGGCATGGTGCGCCTTTCTGCCTTTAGGCTTAGCTTATATTTATAAGTTCATACCCTCATCAGTCAGCTGCGCTGACAGCTTCCCCCAGAGGGGGAAGCCTTTAGACTGTGCTAAAAATCCAAATTCATTGGAATACAATAGACACTCTATTTTTATTCTACCTTGGGCTCTGAAGTCTAAGTAGAATAGGATTCGTTCTAGGACGATGTCCATTGTAGGCTTTAGTAAGCCTGCATCTTCTATGTGATGAAGTGCTTCTTCAGTGTTTAGGCAGGATAGAATTTTTCTGGCAAGCTCAGTGTCTGCCCCTGCTTTGATGGCGCAGGCTGAAAGGATTTCCATTCTGGCATCGGCTTCGTGAGAATGGGTATTCATGATGCCGCCAGCTACCTTAACAAGCTTTCCAATGTGGCCTGTGATGACAAGAGTTTCAAAGCCCATCTCACAAACCATATCTACAGTCTCTCCTATGAAGTTAGAACACTTTACACTTTTATCTAAATCATAGTCATAATTATCCTTCATAAATTTCAGGCCGTAGTTGCCTGGGGTTACGAAGGCTGTTTTAAATCCTAAGGCTTTCTTCTGAGAAAGCTCAACTCTTATTGTATCAATAAGTGCTTTTGCACTCATTGGTTCAACGATACCTGTTGTTCCAAGTATGGAAATGCCTCCTACAATTCCAAGACGAGGATTGAAGGTGTGACTGGCAAGCTCTTCCCCTTCAGGAACAGAAATGATTACACTAAGCTTTCCGCAAAAATCAAAAAGCTTGCACACCTGTAGCACTTCCTTTTCAATCATCTCTCTTGGCACATGATTGATTGCAGCATTTCCCACAGGCTGATCCAGCCCTGGTAATGTCACTCTGCCTACACCAAAGCCTCCATCTATGGTAATTAAACAATCTCCTGTATCACAGGATTCAACAATACTCACTGTAGCCACCACATGACTTCCAGTAGTCACATCAGGGTCGTCCCCGCCATCCTTTATGACAGCACAGCTCACCTGGGACTCTTGCCGTTTAATATCTACAATATCCGCATTAAACATAATCCCTGCAGGAGTTTCTATTTCTATATTAAGTTTTTCCTTCCCTGACAAAAGCATGTAGGTCGCCGCCTTCGCAGCCGCCGCCCCACAGCTTCCCGTGGTAAAACCTTTTTTCATAAAAGACTCCTTTTCATACCCTCATCCGCCCCTTCGGGGCACCTTCCCCCAGAGGGGGAAGGCTATAGAGTATCGCATTTACGATGGCGGCGGCGATGTTGCTGCCACCTTTGCGGCCTTTGTTGATGATGTGTGGAACTGAGGAGTTAAGGAAAAGTTCCTTGGCTGCCTCTACGTTTACGAAGCCAACTGGTACGCCGATGACAAACTCTGGTGTAAATTTGCCTTGCTCCATCATTTCGTAAAGGGAAATGAGAGCTGTTGGGGCGTTGCCTATGGCAAAGATTACTGGCATAGGCAGGGCTGCTGCTCGCTCCATGGATACAGTCGCTCTTGTAACCTGGCGTTCCTTTGCTTCCTTGGCTACGTCTTCATCTGCCATAAAGCAGTGCACCTGGCCACCGAAGGATGCCAATTTCTTTTTGTTGATGCCAGCTAATGCCATGTTGGTGTCAGTAACTATGTGAGCACCATTTTTTATTAATTCTTTCGCAAGGTTAATTGCACCTTGTGAATAACACATTGTCTTAGCATAATCGAAATCAGCGCTGGTGTGGATTACACGTTTGGTGATTGGAGCTTCTTCCTCGGGGATGGTGATTCCCATCGCCTCAAGCTCTGAGGTGATGATTTCGAAGCTGCGATGTTCTATTTCTGCTGGTAAGATGTATTCTATTTTCATGTTCATACCCTCATCCGCCCCTTCGGGGCACCTTCCCCCAGAGGGGGAAGGCTCATTATTTCGTATATATAGTTCATATCTATGTTTGCTCGGACTATGGCGGCGAGTTTGTCGTATTCTTTTTCTTTCATGGCCATATAGTCCATGGTTTCTTCTGATAGGGTTAGGCCTTTTTGGGCTGCTAAAGCTTTAGCAAGCTTTAAGGCTAAATCTCCATTATCAAAAATGCCATGTACATAGGTGCCAAATACGTTTCCTTGTTGGACGCTAGTAACGGAAGCGCCATCTATTACGGAATAGCCGTTGTGGATTTCGTAGCCTAAATATTTTTGACCTGTAAGACATTCGTACACTCCTGTCATATCATCAAAAATACCTTCAGTCTGACTTCTGTGTTTTGCAGGCTCCATCACTGTTTCCATAGGAAGCAAACCCAGTCCCTTTATCTGTTTAACGCAGTCTGACTCTACAGATTCAGGATCTGAGATTTTATCTCCTAGCATCTGAAAGCCTCCACAGATTCCAACAACTGGACCGAGGGCAGCGAATCTTTGGATGGCTGGTGCCATGCCAGATTCTAGTAGCCATTTCATATCTGCGATTGTATTTTTGCTTCCAGGCAGGATTACAATATCTGCCCCTTCAATCTCAGATGGCTTTGTAATAAATCTAACTGCAACACCATCTATATTTTCAAATGGTGCCACATCCGTGAAATTGGAAATCTTAGGAAGGCGAACTACAGCAACATCAACGATGCTATCCCTGCCACCATCACCCTTATTATCAAGTCTTTCGCTAAGGCTATCCTCATCATCAATTAAAAGATGAGCGTAAGGAACAGTTCCAACAACAGGAACACCACCCCTTTCCTCTAGCATATCGATTCCTGAATCTAAAAGAGATTTATCTCCTCTAAACTTGTTTATAATAAGACCTTTAACTCTAGCTCTTTCATCCTCTTCTAACAGTTCAAGAGTGCCTAACAGCTGCGCGAAAACGCCGCCTCTATCTATGTCTCCAACTAAAAGCACTGGGGCATCCACCAGCTTTGCCATTCCCATATTTACAATATCATCTGATTTAAGATTTATTTCTGCAGGACTTCCTGCCCCTTCGATAACAATAACATCTGCCCACTCAGAAAGCTTCTCGAAGGCAGCCTTTATATCTGGTATAAGATTCTTTTTATAGGCAAAATATTCCCTTGCCTTCATGTTGCCTACCACTTCACCGTTTACGATTACCTGTGAGCCCACATCATTTGTAGGCTTTAGTAATATAGGGTTCATGTAAACAGAAGGCTTTACTCCTGCGCACTCTGCTTGCATTACCTGGGCTCGGCCCATTTCAAGTCCTTCTTCTGTTACAAAGGAATTGAGCGCCATGTTCTGCGATTTGAAGGGGGCCACCTTTAGGCCATCTTGTTTAAATATTCTACATAGGGCACCAACTAGGAGGCTCTTGCCTACGTTTGACATGGTGCCTTGGATCATTATTACTTTTGACATATTGATTCATACCCTCATCCGCCCCTTCGGGGCACCTTCATCAGTCACCCTCATCAGTCAGCTTCGCTGACAGCTTCTCCCTCAAGGGAGAAGCCTACGAATTGATTCTGAATAGTTCCAGAGGCCGCTGCATATTATTTCTCCGGTGCCGGGAGTCATTTTGTACATTGTTTCCAGGTTGGCTCCGGTTAGGACTTCTTCTGGGGAGCCTGTGACGTACACTTCATCGCCAGCAATTCCGATTACTTTATCAGCTACGGCTGGGACAAATTCTAATTCGTGGATAGACATGAGAACTGCCACCTGCTTTGTAGCTGCAATCTTTTTTATTACCTTTAGAATATCAAGCTTGTACTGCAAGTCTAAGAAAGATGTAGGCTCATCCAAAATCATTACATCTGCATCCTGACAGATTGCTCGTGCAAGCATGATGCGCTGCCTTTGACCATCGCTGATTTTGGAAAAATCCTTATCCTTTATCTTGCCTGCCCCTACCATATCGATGGCTTCATTAATAGCTGCTTTATCCCTATCATCCAAAAATCCAAGCCTGCCAGTATATGGATATCTGCCAGTCGCCACCACATCAAAGCAGGTCATCAGCTCTGGATGGATTCGTTCTGTCATCACCATGGAAACGGTCTTTGCTACATCTTCTTCTGACATGGCATCCTTGTCGCTTCCATTTAGATAAACAGCCCCACCAAGCTTTTTAAGCTGGCCTACTATAGTTTTTAAAACTGTAGATTTGCCAGCGCCATTTGCTCCAATAAGACATACTATCTGCCCTTTTTCTATAGTAATATTTACATCATTTAATACTACAGTCTTACCGTAGCCCACATTCAATTCTGATAACTGGATACTTTTATCCACGAGCTGCCTCCTTTCTTGCAACCAAAAGATAAATCACAACTGGCGCAAGAAAAACCGAAGTGACTGCACTAATACTGATTTCTGTAGGTGCAAAAGCAGTGCGGGCAATACCATCACAGAAAAGTGTAATGATAGCACCGCCTAAGAAGCAGGCTGGAACCATAACAAGTGGTTTAGCTGTTTTCATAATTCCTCGCATGATATGTGGTACTGCGATACCTACAAATGATATAGGACCTGCAAACGCTGTAACTGTTGCAGATAAAATACTAGATAAGAGAATCAAAACTATTCTAATGTATTTGATATTTACGCCCATATTTCTGGCGTAGTTTTCTCCTAATTGAAAAGCCCCTATTGGCTTAGAAAATACTATCGTAAATACGATAGCTATAATTACAATTACAGATGATACAACAACATGGTCCATGCTTATTCCTGAAAAGCTTCCCAAGGACCAGTTATGCAGATTTACAATATTTGTATCATCTGCAAATGTAACAACAAATTCTGTTATAGCTGAGCAGATATAACCAATCATGACGCCACAAACTACTAATAGGGACATATTTCTTACCTTCTGAGATAAGGACATAACTATGCCCATAGCTATAAGTGAACCAACAAAGGCTGAAACAACTAACACTAGTGAGCTGATATTTACCCCTTTTCCTAGCAAAAACACCATAGAAAGAGCCACAAAAAGCTTAGCAGAAGAAGATATTCCAAGAACATAAGGTCCTGCAATAGGATTTCCAAAGAAAACCTGCAGCAAAAAGCCTGACACTGAAAGTGCTCCACCAAGCACGATAGCTCCAATGATTCTTGGAAGTCTAATTGAGATGATTATTTTTCCCATATAAACTTCACCTGGATTAACCAGTGATTTAACAATATCTATCACAGATATGTCTGCACTGCCCACTCCAACGCTTACAAAAAAGAAAACTACAAGTAAAACAATCATTCCTATAAATGCAATTTTTATTCTTCTGCTAATTGAATCCATTATTTACTCCCTAAGCTTTATAAAACAACTGCCCTCTTTATAAGAGCCACTTAAAATTTCATTTAGCTCCTCTATAAATTCTGCCACATTTGTGCTCTTTTGGAAATATCCTTCTTTAAGACAATACACATTGCCCTCTTTAACTGCCTTGTAATCAGCCAAAGCTTCCTCTTCCTTTACAAGCTCGGCAATAGAAGAAATTTCTCCTTCAATTGTACTATTGTAAATGAGCACATCTGCATCCACTGTTCTGATATAGAAATCTTCAGTGGTGATTTTCATTGTAGATAAAGCATTATCTTCTTCAGATGAAATATCATCCGGAACATATTTGCCACCTGCAAGACCAATCATAGATGCTATATAATCCTTAGGCTTTCTAACAACTATCTGACCATTTGAATTAATAGAAAAGAATGCAACAGTCTTTCCTGTATTTTCATGCTTTCCAATTTCATCAACTCTTGCCACCTGATTTTCAAAAACCTCATTTGCCTTATCTTCCTTGCCATAAATGCAACCATAAAGCTTAATCCATTCAAGCCTTGCAAGAGGATTGCTTTCGTAGCTGGACATTTCCACAAGAACAGGTATGCCTAGCTCCTTAAGCTTTTCTAGTGTTTCTGGTGTGTGATAAATCATGGTATTTTCTATGGCAAAATTACAGCCTGAAGATACAAGCAGCTCATAATCAGGAGTTGAATATTTTCCAGCGTATGCCATTTTGCCATTTTTCATGGCAGCTTTAGCATTCTTAATGTACCAATCCTTTTCTTTCGTACCAGAAAAAGCTATATCATCTAATGCGCCAATTTTATCCATCAAATCCATAACTGATGTGGACACAAGATAAGTCTTATCCGTATTTGCGATAACTGAAATATTATCAGAAACACTTACACTGTCTGGTAAAGCTTCTGCTGCCATCAAAAAATATTGATAATCGCCCTTTCCATTCGCTCCAGAAATAGAAATAAACTTGTAGCTTTCGCCTTTATCATCCTCATAATAATCAACGCTAAAGCCCTTGGCATAATCAAGCTTAAGCGAATCTACCTGCTTTAATCCTGTAAGCTGATAAGAATCAGATTCTGCTTCTGCCTCATCCTTTTCTACAGTCGTAGCCTCCGGCTGATGTCCTGGGGCATAAACTGTAATCTGATACTCAATCTCATGTGGAGTACTCATTGCAGTAGTATCGCCAATTACAGTAAATGTCTTATCAAAATCTGCAAATGGTATCGTAAATACGGAGTTACTATCAGTATCTGCTTCGTTGTCGTATCTAACATCATCTACAAGCATATAGTCATAGTTAGCGCTAGACCAAACAAGCTTTACAGTATTTCCTGATTCAGAAGTCACTACCTCTGCTGGAGATTCGACAGTGGCCTTTCCGCTGCCACCAGTAAGAGTCACCTCGCAGGAGTAGGTTCCATATTCTGTTTTTTCTTCCTTATTAAAAAAGCTGCAGGCTGTTAGAAATATAGCCAGCGCTGCAGCGATTGTGTATAAATACTTTTTCATTATAATGTTACAGATACTACGTGGTCGTACCAAGTACCTTTTTCTCCTAAGATTGCTAAATCAAAATCCTTACCAAGTGCCTCTACAGGAACATCAAATCCATTAACTGTTTCTGTTGTTCCATCTGAGTATGTAACCTCATCCTTTGTAGGTTTAAGCCAGTTAGCCTTGTCTTTTTCAGCATCAGCAGCCTTACCAACATAAAGATTTACAATCTTGTCAGACACAAGTGAGATATGAATTGTCATCTTGCCATCTTTAACAGTAAGCTCACCCTTGCCATTCTTTGCTTCGTTTACATGGAACATGCTGCTATCTGTTGTAAACTTTGCTTCGTAAGTTTCGCCTTCCTTAAGCTCATCTGTCTTTGCAGCTTCTACAGGCTTAACACCAGTAGCCTCTGATGTATGTGCTACATAAATTGCCTGAACATCAGCGATTTCTCCAAGACCTGCAATCTGGCAATCAATTGAATCGAATGCGCCTGAAGCCTCAAACATTGACTTCCAAGAATCCTCTTCATCACCAGCCATATCGTTGTTAGCGTGGTCACCAGCAACAACCATAAGTGGACGAAGAATTACCTTCTTATATCCAGCTTCCTTAACAGCTTCGATAATGTTCTCACAAGCTGTCTCCTCTGGCTCACCCTCTACAGTACCGATGAATACGTTCTTGTAACCAAGCTTATCCATCTGTGTCTGCATCTGGCTGTATGTAACCTTTGCATTGTGGCTAGTACCATGACCCATAAATACAAAGGCTGTACCATCCTCTGCTGCCTTATCAATGCTTTCAAGTCCTGCATCAGAAACAGCCTCAGCTGTAATTGCCTTTGCAACTGTTTCCTTATCACGGTTAACTGCGCTAGCGTCTGCACCAACTTCTCCAAGTAATGGCTCAGCGATCTTTACTGAATCAAACTTATCAGCATACTCATTTACTGCCTCTGTTAATTCATCATACTCAGCACCATGCATTAAATGAGTTGGCTGAACTACCAAATTCTTCACCCCGTTTGCAACAGCTCTATTGACCAATCAGGATATGCTGCAGCGATTGCCTTTTCTACACCACCGATATCAGCAACACGGCTATCATTAAATGATGTACCAAAGCTTACTACAAGAATTTCGTTCTCTCCAATTTCGTCCTGGTTTAATGGGTCATCCTTAGAAGCATCACCTGTATCTCTTCCGAAATAATCAGGGTCAGCAAATTCACCTTCAACTAATTCCTTCTGGGCATCTGTAAGAGCATCCCATGCTTCCTTAGCAGCCTTACACTGCTCATCAGTTTTATCTGTTCTCTCCTGAACATAAATTGCATCGATTAATGCAGCACACTCATCTGCAAGTGCCTGATCATCAACTTCCTCTGTAGCCTCCACATTAGTCTCAGCTACATCTGCAGCCTGCTTCCCACAAGCTGGAAACATCATGGCAAAGCCTAATGCTAATGCAACACTTGTAACTAACTTCTTCTTCATTTTAATCCTCCTTAATGTAGTAGGTAATTCCACGGAAAATATAAAAAGACTGCTAATTATTAGCAGTCTCATAAATCAAAAATGGCATGCAAAAAAGACTTATCTTAATTGCATATTGCTAATTCGATTCGAGTTCCGCAAATCAAAATTACCTGAAATAGGCAGGTCTCCTGACTTCGATCAACATGTGTCTTCTCTTCCCAAGTAAACTCAGTGACATGAACACACACTCCCTAACACAGTGACGGCTTCGCTCTGGATTCTCACCAGATTCCCTTTTCACCTATGCCGTTAAAAACTCATAGGCACCTATATCTCTTTTTAAAATTCTAATAGAACATACCACATTTATTAATAAGTGTCAAACCACTGTTATTAGTCGTTTATGGAAACAATAACCAGTTCAAAAGCCTCGTTACCAGTAACAGGATTTGTGCTTATTTTTCTAATAAACAAATTCATATTCAACTTATCAATCACAATGTTTTCGATTATTTCCCATTTATTGTAAGTTGAACAGCTATTAAGAACTTGAATGAGCTCCTCTATAGGTGTTTGTTTTTGCTTTATCAGCTCATGTCCCAAATCCACCTCATCAATATAGTTAACCCTAAGCAAGAAATCAGCCATGGTTCTGTTGTAGCGCATGATATATATATCCTTGCCGCTTACTTCCAATATTCCAGTTGGAAGCTGACCAAAGAATTCATTAGCCTTCCAGGTATAATCCTTATTTACGAGAGGCTCAACCATGTTTGTTCTGCTGACGGCCGCGTAATAATCATTCTCTTCGTAATTTTCAATCTTGTTTCCTACCTTAGCACCATAAATTGCATACCATTCATCCAACGGAATAGGCTTTGCAAAATAAAATCCCTGTAATTTGCTACAACCAACTTCTCGTAAGAATTTAACCTGCTCAATAGTTTCTACACCTTCAGCCACGGTATCAAGACCAAGCTTTGTAGCCATCTGAATTAATTCTCGAATAATAACATGATTCTTTTTTGATAAATCAAATTCACGCATGAATTTCATGTCGAATTTTATCAAATCAAAATCAAACTTTTGGAGAATATTCAATGATGAATAACCGCTACCAAAATCGTCCATCCATACCTGGAATCCAGCCTCGTGGAATCTTCTAATCTGAGTTGCAACGAAATCACTATCAAGACTAGATACGCTTTCTGTAATTTCGATAGTAATAAAATTAGTTGGAATGGTGGATGCCTTAACTCTTTTTGCTATTTCCTCCACAATATCGCATAGTTCAAAATCGTACTTAGACAGATTAATCGAAACTGGAACTATAGGATAATCCTTGTCCCTAACATCCTCTAAATCTCTAAGCACGCACTCTAATATAAACAAATCCAGCTTGTGAATAAGCTTGGCATCCTCTAGAACATATATGAAATGGTCCGGTGGAATCAATCCTCTTACAGGATCAATCCATCTGGCAAGTGCTTCCTCATCACAAACCAAACCATTTACAGACCTGATTAGCTGCTGATAGTATGGACGAATCCAACCCTCAGCCATTGCCTTTTCAAAATTGTTTATTACATATTCAAAATGAGTTGCAGCTGCGTGAGTGTTTTCATCATAGTATGCGAACTTAGAAACATATGCTCCCTTTTCCTTGTCGCTTACAATCTTCGCTCTATCGCAGGCACTACTTGCCGTTACATCTTCAAATGCCATTGAATAAATACCAACATGCACAGGAAGAGTTTTTCCCTCATTAGCAACCTTTATATCTTCAAAGATATTATGGAGCTTATCTTCTACACTTTCCATATCTGTAAAAACTGCGAAGTGATCCTGTCCCATTCTTCCGCAGTTTTCATTTGGAAAATATTTCTTTAAAATGACTGCAAAGGCAACAAGTAGATTATCACCTTCTTTAAGAGTAATCCTGTTAAGGTATCGTAGAAATTATCTCTGATAAGACTTTCCTTTGTCATTAGCTCCTTGTAGTTAGAAGCTAAGCTTTCAACTAAAGGATTGTCGGCATCCGCCCCCATTCCTTCAACCATGTATATGGTGGCGGAAAGCATGGTACCATTCTCAGTAAAGAAATGACTACCATGGGAATGCAGGATAACATATTCTCCTAACAAATGAGACATTGTTCTGTATACACAGTCAAATGAATCGCCACCAGATGCAAACTTTAATGCTGCATCTGCAACCCTTGCCTTATCATCTGGATGAATTGCACATACCATCTGTCACAAGAAGCGTCACAACTCTCTTATCAATAAATTGATATATAGCCATTGGAATATTTAGTTTTTCCAATATAGTTCTTTCGCTATCGCCAAATTCGTATCTGACCATATTTTCATCCTCCGTGAATGTTTTCAGGTCACCTCATGATGCGTCTATTTAACTATAATCAAAACCTATGAATTTTCTGTTAAAACCAAGGCTAATTATTACAATAGATAACTATTTTATATTATATTCTTCTCTTAACTGATTAGCTTTTCTTTCAACCTCTTCTATGAACTCTCTAGATGACAGCAGTTTTGCTCCTGCACCTCTTATGATAATCTGTTCCAAACCATCTGACGTAACTACAGTGATGTCATATTTTTTACCATGCTCATGAGTGAAACGCTCTATATAAGCGTCAGCAGTTTGGGCCTCTGCTGTAAATACCTGATGGATGTTTAAATAATCCGATGCAGACACCTCATGCCCCTTCACCTTGTAGGCATCAAAAACAGCAATAACCTGATAGTCAGTCATGGCTTTGTAGTTACTAAGGATATCTAAAAGCTTACCTCTGGCACCATCCAAATTAACATCCAGAACTGCCTTAAGCTCTGGCCA
>CACYLQ010000055.1 GCA_902775195.1 uncultured Pseudobutyrivibrio sp. | reverse complement strand
CACAAATGCCAAAATATCAGGTATTGCAGCTTTTACACAATACCAGTATCTTCCTAACAACATGGTTAGAGAAACCTTTGGAATATTAAAAGATATATTTTAGAAGTTGCTTTATATATGCAAATTGGGTTATGTTCGAGGGATTATACTGAGAAACCATTTTTCTAAAATAGAGCTTGCTAATCTATTTTAATGTGAAATAATAACAGCTTATACTCGTGGGAAATGGCTAAAAATCGGCCTTGTGGAGGTATTAGAAAAAATCTTTCCACAGGGCTTTTTTTATACGCAGAAAAAAGATATAGTAAATAATATGTAATTTAGGAGAAGGAGTAGACATAATGTTAGATAATAAAGGATTTGATTTATGGGCGGACGGTTATGATAAAGCAGTAGGCATCTCAGAGGAGGCAAATACATATCCATTTGCTGGATACAAGGAAGTTCTTGGTGGGATTTTTCAAGAGATATTGTCCATTGAAAAAGCAAAGGTTTTAGATATTGGCTTTGGTACAGGAACTCTTACCACAAAGCTTTATGAGAACGGTTGTGAAATATATGGTCAGGATTTCTCTAATAGAATGATAGAACTTGCAAAAGCAAAAATGCCAAATGCAAACTTATATCAAGGTGACTTTAGCAAGGGCTTGGTACCTGAATTGAGTACCTGCAAGTTTGACTATGTAATTGGTACTTATTCCTTACATCATTTATCAGATGAACAAAAGAAGGTCTTTTTTTCAGATTTATTAAATCAACTAAATGAAGGTGGCAAGCTAATCATTGGTGATGTAGCTTTTAATACTAGAGATGAACTTGAGAAATGTAAATTAGAAGCAGGCGACGATTGGGATGATGATGAAATATATTTCGTAGTTGATGAATTAAGAAAAACATTTCCAACTCTTTCTTTTGAGCAAAAGTCTTATTGCTCAGGAATCATTTCCATCCAAAAGTCCTAGGCAGATAACTTGATATCATACAAACAACCTCTATCCCATGATGAATGGATGGAGGTTGTTTTTCTTACGGTTATACCGAGGTTTCAGAAGTGGAAGATTAAGAATTCACCTCAATCTCAAGCGCTTTTCGAGATTCTCTACTTTTCTTGCCATAATTTAATAGTTTTTAAAAGTTTCTCCTTTTTCTCATTATCCAAATTTTTTATCTCATTCCAGAGAGCATTATCAATTGATGATTTTTTATAGTCTGGTTCAATGTTTCCAACGAGTTCATCGAGAGTAATTCCCATAAGTTTAGAATAGTAAATAAGAAGTCTGAGGGACATAGCGGTACGTCCGTTTTCCACATTACTGATATAGCCAGGAGTAACCTCTAGTGCATTAGCTACCTGGTTTTGTGTCATTCCAAGACCAATTCTATAGTTCTTTATTTGTTCACCGTAGTTTTCGTTCATAATAGCACCTCATCTATTAATAATATACATAATTATATAATTAGTATTGACTTATTTGATAGTATTTGATTAGTATTATAAGTATACAGTAAGTATAGAGAGGGATTTGAAATGAAATATTATATAAGTGATCTACATTTATTTCATAAGGCTTCAATTGAATTTGACAATAGACCTTATAAAGATATTGAAACGATGCATGATTACATTAGGACAAAATGGAATAATAAAATAACGAATGGTGATACGGTCTATATTCTTGGAGATATGAGTTTACGTGGACAAAAAGAAAACCTTATTTCTTTTGTTTCAACATTAAAAGGGCAGAAAGTCCTTGTTAAGGGAAATCACGATGATGTTTCCGATTATAGATATCAGCAATTATTTATGGAAATCTGCGATTATAAAGAAGTACAGGATGCTTTTGAAGGAAAGAATTATGACTTGGTGTTAAGTCATTATCCAATTTTTAGCTGGAAAAATATGGGTAGAGGCTGGATTCATTTGTATGGTCATACTCATAATAGCGTGGAGGATGAATTGTATATAAAAACTCTCGATGACATGGTGAACAATTGTGAACATATGCAAAGAGGAACAGTTTGTGCTATAAATGTGGGCTGCATGAAGCCTTGGATGAATTATGAGCCTAGGACATTAAAAGAAATTATAGATGGTTACAGCCTTTGCACCTACTAATATAAAAGATGCAAAAATTGCACCATAATAATAAAACGAAGTGCAATAATTGCACTTTGCAATTTACAGAAGTGCAAATGAGATGTATAATCATTTCAGGAGGCATAACTATGGCTGAGTCTTTAAAAGATATTAGAAAAGCAATTGGATATACGCAAAGTCAGGCTGCAGAGTACCTTAAGGTGTCTGTTCGTTCTTATAAATCCTATGAGAATGACCCAGATAAAGTTAATTCGATTAAGTATTCTTATATGATTGATACATTGGGGAAGCTTAACGTAATTGATGAAACGCATGGTATTTTGAGCATTGATGATATTAAGAAAAAATGCTCAGATATTTTCAAGGATTATGATATCTCATATTGTTTTCTATTTGGTTCATATTCAAAAGGGATTGCCAAAGAAGATAGTGATGTAGATTTGTTAATTTCATCTACTGTTAAGGGTTTGAAGTTTTATGGATTGGTAGAAAAGGTTTCTACGGCATTACATAAAAAAGTGGATTTATTGGATATGGACCAGTTGGTAAATAATCCTGAATTGCTAAATGAAATATTAAAGGATGGCATAAAAATATATGGATAATGTTAAGTATGATGGCTATTACTTGGACAAGATAAGAAAAGACCTACTTTTTATTGATAGAAATATGTTAGGTGTAACGAAACCGGAGTTTGAAGAAAATGAAATACTTCAAGATTCAATGATGTTTCGTTTGATACAAGTATCTGAAAATGCAAGGAAATTATCTGAAGAGTTCAGAGCATCACAAAGTGATGTTCCTTGGGGAGATATATTCGGATTACGAAATAAAATAGTTCATGATTATGGGCAGGTGGATTTAAAGATTGTATATGAAACATTGGTGTATGATATACCAGATGTATATGAGCTGTTAAAGGATTTATAGAGCTCAGAGGACTTCGATTTTATTCGAGGTCCTTTTATTTTATAGAAAAATAAAGATAAAACTGTCATAATTGAATGTAAATAAAGAAGTGGCATCAACTAGAGGAGACAACCGAAATGAAAATTTTATTCATAGGCAACAGCCATACATACATGAATGACATGCCAGAGCTTGCCAGACGTATGATAGAAGATGCGACAGGAGAAGCTTGTGAAGTTTACATGCTAGCTTATTCAGGTAGATCACTAAGGTGGCATATGGAAGAAGAGTATTTCTCGGAGCGATTTAATATTCTACATGGGAAATATGATTACTGTGTTATTCAGGAACAGGCGCATCCAATGCCTGCAGAGGAAGACACTATAAAGTACGCAACAAAGATAGTGGAACTCTGCAAACGGGTGGGGACAGTGCCAGTTATCTTTGAGACCTGGGCTGAGAAGGAAAAGCCAGAAAATCAGATAGAGATGAACCGTAGATACAGAAGCCTTGCGACAAAGCTTGATGCTAGGCTTGCACCAATTGGTGAGTTATGGAGTGAAGTTTTAAATTCATCTGACGTTGATTTATATTTTAGAGATGGCGAACATGCATCAGCAATTGGTGATTTTCTGATTGCAATTGTACTTACGAAGGTTATTGCAGGAAAGCTTCCTAAAGAGAGCTTTAAAACAGCATTTGATTTCACTGTGTCTGAACAATTCCAACCAGTAAAAGAAAATGTTCAGGATGAAGTGGTTGAGTTGGAGGCAGCAGTTATTTCATTGATAAGAGAACAGGTAGGCAAGGGATTATAATGGCTGAAGAGATTTTTGACATTGTAGATGAAAAGGGACAGCCTACAGGAGAGACAGTGACTAGATTGCAGGCTCACGCTGAAGGTGTTAGACACAGAACTGCTCATATATGGGTGGTTCGTGACAATGGAGACAAAACAGAGGTACTTTTGCAGAAGAGAGCTTTAAACAAGGACTCTTTTCCAGGCAGATATGATACTTCATCAGCTGGTCATATCCAGGCGGGTGATGAGCCGTTGGAATCTGCAATTAGGGAGCTTTCTGAGGAGCTTGGTATTCAGGCTGATGCAGATGATTTGAATTTTGCAGGAACATTTCCTATTCAGTATGAGAAGAAATTTCACGGTAAGATGTTCAGGGACAATGAGATTGCATTTGTATATGTGTATGATGAAGATGTAGACATTGATAAACTTACTATCCAGAAGGAAGAACTGGATAGCGTGGAATGGTTTGACCTGGAGGAAGTGTATCAGGCTTGCCAGCCACCGAGGGATGAGAAGTTCTGCGTTCCTATGGGTGGGCTGGAGATAGTTCGTAAATACGTTAGTAATCAAGAGAATGTGGCTAAGAGTATGTCTTTAGGAATGTCTATGGGTATGCTTTTTGGAATGGCTATTGGAATTACCACTCACAAGATTGGCACATGTATGTGTACAGGAATGATGTTGGGAATGATTCTTGGTTTGGTCAATGGAACAAGGAAGAAAAAGGATAATGAGATTTTTAAGGAAGAGTAGAGGCTGATTAAGTTCAGTCTCTTAACCATAGGGGCAGGTATCGCAGATGAGGCTAGAAATGGGTATATAAAACATAAGTAAGGGGGCAATAATGACAGAAAAGATTAAAGTATTTAAGCACAACAGTATTTGTATAGATGTTGAAGGCAGGGCAGTTTATGTGGATCCATTTGAGATGGATGAAACACCACGTGATGCGGCATTTATATTAGTTACTCATGACCATTATGATCATTTTTCGTCAGAAGCCATTGAAAAGGTGGCAAATGAAAACACTGTGTTGGTCGTTCCTGAGAAGATGAAAGGAAAGGCGGCAGAAGTTTCAGCAATTGTTGGCAAAATAGAATATGTCAATCCAGGAATGAACTATGATGTGGATGGATTAAGGTTTGAAACTGTTGCTGCTTACAATATTTTAAAACCATTTCATCCAAAGAGTGCTGGTTGGGTTGGCTACATCATTTCTGTAGATGGAAAACGTATTTACGTAGCGGGAGATACTGATGCTACTAAAGAGGCTAAAGCCGTAAACTGCGATATTGCATTAGTGCCAGTTGGCGGAACTTATACTATGGATGCAAAGAAGGCAGCTGAACTAATCAATACAATTGCACCAGAAGTGGCTATTCCTGTTCATTATGGTCTGATAACTGGAACTTCTAAGAATGCGGGAGAAGAGTTTTCTAGGTTAGTAAAGTCGCCTGTAAAGGTTGAAGTAAGGATATAGGAGGGGCTTCATGAAATTCATCGGAAACGTAATTTGGATAATATGCGGCGGTTTGCTCAGTGCCATAGGCTGGTGGCTAGCAGGAGCACTGTGGTGCATCACAATCATAGGCATTCCAGTAGGAGTACAGTGCTTTAAGCTTTCATCCATTTCACTGAATCCATTTGGAAAAGATGTAGTGGATGAGGGCGGCGCAGTATCTTGTCTGCTGAATATAATCTGGTTCTTTGTTTCAGGATTGGAGCTTGCTATCGGCAATGCGTTAATAGGAATATTGCTATGCGTTACAATTATCGGTTTCCCATTTGGTAAGCAGTTTTTCAAGATTGCAAAGCTTGCAATTGCACCATTTGGAGCCAGAGTTGTGAAGGTGGGGTAAACTAGCATGTACAAAATCGAAACATTCATACCAAAAGAATCACTGCAGGAACTTCGCCAGGCATTGCTTGAAGTGGATGCGGGTCATATAGGAAATTACAGGGGATGTTTGTCTTACTACCCTGTGACAGGCGTATGGTTTTCAGATGAAGGCTCGAATCCTACAGTTGGCCAGAAGGGTCAGTGGAGTGAGGAGCCAGAGCTGAAAGTAGAGTTTAACGTAGAGGATGCCAACAAGGATAAAACGGTTGAAGCTATCAGGCGGGTTCATCCATATGAGGAGCCGGTAATTAATGCGATTAGGTTAGAATAACGTGGGGGCGAATAAATGGCATCAAGCAAAGAGTACTTAGAATATGTCTTAGAGCAACTGTCATCACTGGATGACATCACATACAAGGCAATGATGGGTGAGTACATCATTTATTATCAGGGGAAGATTGTAGGTGGAATCTATGATGATAGATTTCTTGTGAAGCCGACAAAATCTGCCATGACTATGATGCCAAAAGCTTCTCGAGAATTGCCTTATGAGGGAGCGAAGGAAATGTTGTTGGTGGATGATATAGATAACAGAGATTTCCTGCATGAGTTATTTAATGCGATGGTAGATGAACTGCCAGCATCTAAGAAAAAGTAGAAAGAAGGAATTAGCTTGAAGTACATTGTAAAAAGAATCCAGGAAGCAGATTATGGCTGCGAGGAGAGACCAGAAGGATACCAGTTTCAGGTTTTGCTCCGATTACGTGACGAGACAGGACAGGAGATTGATATGGAGGTGGCAGATGCAGAGCTGCTAGCCAAGGATATCAACGAAGGCGACTGGGTATTCTTTGATAAGGATAATGAGATTTTTAAGGAAGAGTAGAGGCTTATGTTTTTTATAATGGGAATTACTGATGGTCGCAAAGACTTTGATTTTAGTCAGACCGTAATATGCGATAGCTGTGGAAAGTATGGAAGGTATCAGGTGTTCATGCTCTATACAGTCTTATCGCTTTTCTTTATACCTACATTCAAATGGAATAGAAGATATTATGTTCAGATGAGCTGCTGTGGTACAGTATATGAACTTGATCCGGAGATAGGAAAGCGCATAGCCGCTGGAGAAGAGCTTCAAATCAAACCACAGGATTTAACTAAAGTGAGCCAGGGCAGAGGTTTCTTTAAGCGCTGTAGTAATTGTGGCTATGAGACAGCGGAAGATTTTGATTATTGCCCAAAGTGTGGGGTGAGATTTTAGCGTTCTTAGTAGAGAAAATGGTTTTGGCAGATTATAGATGCGATTTATAACCAGCAATAGAAATCTTTTATTTCCTGCTAATAGCATTGCTTCGCTATAATTGAATTTAACATGGAGGTATAGCGATGATTAATGAGAAGGTAAAAGCATTCCTAGATGAGAAGTCCCTGGGGGACAGGCTCACTGAGCATACAGAGACTATTGATACGGTGGAGCATGCTGCTCAGCAGATTGGTTGTAGCGAGCCAGAGATTGCGAAGACATTGTCCTTTGTAGTGGATGAAAAGCCGGTTGTGGTTGTTATGGCTGGCGATGGGAAGGTAAACAGTTCTAAGTTTAAAACTTATTTTCACACCAAGCCTCATATGATTCCACGTGATCAGGTGCAGGAGATTACAGGCTTTCAGCCTGGTGGAGTTTGTCCTTTTGCTGTGCCTGAGGATATTCCAATCTGGCTAGATGTTTCTATGAAGCGATTCGAATATGTTCATCCTGCAGGAGGCAACGAGTATACATCCGTAAAGATTACTCCAGCAGAGCTTGAGAAAGCATCTGGAGCTGAAGGATGGGTAGATATTTGTAAAGGCTGGGAAGAAGATGTATAGGATTTGCCAGGTTTGAACCTATGAAAGATACCATAATGTAGAAAACAATCCATTAAACAACTATAATTTTTAGTGAAGTAACGATTTCGGGGTGTGGCTCAGATGGTAGAGCACTACATTCGGGATGTAGGGGCCGCGTGTTCAAATCACGTCACTCCGATTAACATAAGGGGAGAATAAGTTAGAAAGAGGGTATAGGCTTGAAGTACATTGTAAAGAGAATCCAAGAGGCAGACTTTGGCTGCGAGGAGCGCCCAGAGGGAGTGCAGCTACAGGTGTTGCTTCGACTACGTGATGAGGCAGGACAGGAGATTGATATGGAGGTGGCAGATGCAGAGCTGCTAGCCAAAGATATCAATGAGGGTGACTGGGTGTATTTTGATAAGGATAATGAGATTTTTAAGGAAGTCTAGGTTAGCGCTAGGGAAGAGAAGCTTTATGGATGTATCAGAGGATTAGGGATGAAGGGAAGATAATGGCTCAGATTGATAGATTAAAGGAAATCGTAGAAACACTAAGAAGTGAAAATGGCTGTCCTTGGGATAGAGAGCAAACTCACACTAGCCTCAAGCCAGAGGTGATTGAGGAAGCTGCAGAGGTGGTCTGCGGAATCAACATTCTGGATAAAACAGGTGATGCTGAGAATCTTAAGGAAGAGCTTGGAGATTTGTTACTGCAGGTGATGTTCCATAGTGTGATGGCTGAAGAGGAAGGCTTGTTTTCTTTCGATGATGTGTGCCAAGTGGTTTCAGATAAGATGGTGCGCCGCCACCCTCATGTGTTTAGCGGTGTCACTTATGAATCTAAGGAAGAGCAGCACGCAGCATGGGAAGAGATAAAGAAGGCTGAGAAGGCCGGCAAAGAATGGCATTCCGATTATCTGCCAGAGGCTTTTGAGGAGGCAAAGGGGCTGATAGAGCAGGCTGAGAAGAGGAAAGGGGATTGAGATGTGCTTTTTACAGTACATCTTATTGTTTTCCTTTATTATTATCAGGCGTTTGACTATAATATTTACTACGTAAATACGATAATTATTTAAGGAGAAAAAGATGGGGATAGATATTAATAGTAAAGAAATTGATTACTTGTTAGTCCAAATTGAAGCCGAAAGAAGAAGAAAGCTTGCTGATTATGAAAATGGAATAGAGTTTAATTATATTGATCCGCATAACAATGTGGATAAATTAACTTTATATAATAACAATATAGTATTAGCACGCAGAGGATGTGGAAAAACTTCTTTGATTTTAAAATCAATAAGAAAGATTGATGATATTACAGTAAAATGTGATTGCCAGACAATTAGAGCAAAATCAGCGGATGATATTATACTGCATATTTTAAGTGCTCTTGTTAAGGAATTAAAAAAATATACTAATACATATTATACCAATCAAAACGATAAGTATATTGAGCAAACATGTGGATTAATAGGTTTTTTTAAAAAGCATTTTTCGAGAAAATTAAAAGATGAAAAAAAGATTCTGAGTGGAATAGAAGCCTATAATAGATATTTATCCAAAATGGAATTGCTTGTAAATAATCTTTCAAGAATTCCAGAACAGATAACAGTAGAAGTTGTGGAGCAAAGTAAAGAATCATATACTTCTTCTGAAAGTAAAAGCAAGCATTTTAAAGCGTCTCTAATATCAGATATATCGATGGCAGGTGATATTAGTTTTGCATCTATCGAATCAAAGATATCAACAGAAGCAGATATTATTTCTGATTGGAATAGTAGTATTGAAACAAATAGGTCTACCGAGACTGGTAGTAAGTATACTAAAGTTACACAGAAGTCAGAGGAGATTGTAAAGCTTAAAGAGAAAATAGTTGAGTTACTGAAGCTTAATAGAGCCTTATTTAATAAGGGCGTAATGTTATTCTTGGATGATTTTTATCAAATAACAAGAAGCAATCATCCAGCGATATTACAATATTTTCATGATATTTTTAAGGAAACACCGTCGGGAACTTTCTGTTACAAGTTAGTTGCTCTACCATCTTCAATTAAAATTAATAATGATGGAGAACATATTTTTTCTGTAAAAGATGATTTTTCACAGATTTCAATTGATTATGATTTATCCGAACTGGACAATGTGCAAAATCATTTGGTTGATACATTATTGGCGCTAGATAAAGATAATCGTATTAAGAGGGCTGATTTTAATGCTTTATTTTCAAATGACGAGACATTAAAGTTCTTAGTTCTTGCTACAGGTGGTGTACCAAGAGATTTTATGACCTCTTTTGGAGAAGCGGTTAACATTTCTAGAGCTAGTGGTAAAAAGACAATTACCAAGGATCATATCTATGGAGTTATTAGAAACTTAAGAGAGGATAAAGAGAAAAATTATGAGGCAGATTCAGATTTATCAATAGATAAAATTGAAAAGGCTGTTACAATTATCAATACACAGGTAGTTGATGGCTTAAAGACAAGCGTTATTCTTTATCCAATTGAAAAGGCGGAACAACATGAGGTGTTGTTGAGAAATTTAATTAATTTGCGATATCTACATGTTATAAAAGACCAAACAACCTCAGAAAAAACTAAACAAGCTTGTAGAGCATATTTAGTTGACATGACATTCTATGCATGTAATAGAATGCCTCAAAATTTTGAATTCTGTAGATTTTGGGAAAGAAACAAACTTTCTAGGGTTCTAGATAACTTGCGAAGAGTACCTGTATGGAATTTTAGTGATGAAGATTTTCAAGATATTATTCAATAAAGAAATATAATGGTAGCGTAATTTAAGACACTTTTTGAGACATTTTATAATGAATCTGATACACTCATTTTATCAACGAAAGGAATCATTATTATGTCTCGTAC
>CACYLQ010000054.1 GCA_902775195.1 uncultured Pseudobutyrivibrio sp. | reverse complement strand
TCACAGCATGCTTCCAATCTGTTGAAAGCACCATCAATAGAAATATCTCCCATATCAGCAGTTATTTTTCCATAATCGAAATCAGTTTTGTCTGCATCGATATCACCTAAATCTGCTTCGATTTTAAGCTTACCTAGCTTGCTATCCTTAGCTTCAATATCACCTGCATCTGCATCGACGGTTGTTGATTCAAACTCAACATTTTTCAAATCAATATCGCCTGCATCTGCAGAAATAGAAATGCTCTTGCCCTTAACTGCTTCGATATCAATATCACCAGCATCAACTATGATATCAACATCTTCAAGCTTGGTTCCTGTTGGAATGGTAATTTCTATACTACATTCTTCTTTTAATGATTTGAAGGAATTAATTGGATGATTCAATTTCTTCTGCTGAATTTCCAATTTACCATCTTTTACATTAATAACAGGCTGATACTTCTTAGGAATGTTAGTTGATACCATATATGTATCGCCATATCTAATATCCAGGTCTGCTGCATCAACATTTACTTCGATGGATGAAAACTCTTCACCAGAATAATCAAAATCCTCGTATTCTCCTACATTGGTTGCAGATAGATAATGAAAACCAAATCCACCCAGATTATATGCCAGGCCACATAGGATAACCACAAGAGTGATTGTCCAAAGGACCAGCATGTATTTCTTTCCCCAGTTTTTATTTTCCATATCTCTAATCCTCCTTTGCAAGTGCAATCTTAAGAATATGATGAATAATAGCGCCTATAATCCATATAATCCAGGTTCTTCCCCAGTCAAATGTCACAAAGCTTACCATCAGGTAGATGCATGTAACTGTAGTCCAATAAACTTCCATTATTATTGTAGCTGTTTTGTTTACATACACGATATCATCCTCCTTGCCATAGCTGCCGCTGATGGTCTTTTCATCGTTAAGCTTAAGGATTGTATCGAAGCTGCCCATAACTGAGCTGCTATATATAAATAGAAATACGCCAATTCCAACAAAAAGGAAAATGAAGGCTGCAACAAAATCAATTTCGATGATGGCACATGGTAACCAGCAAAGAACACATAAAACTACGCCGATAGTCATAAGCAAAGCATGTGTTGATTTGTAGTTGCTCTTTCTATCCTTTACCATCTGAGCTGTAGCCATATCCACCTGGCAAAGGAGCTGTAGCCATATCCACCTGGCAAAGCTCCTTCTTAAGGAATTTCCAATCGTTACTGTTAATACCTGTGAAAACGAATAAGGCAATTGCTATTGCAATCATAGAGAACATTCCAATGACACTGATGCTTTCAGCTGAGCGGCTTAAAAGCATTCCAGGAATTCCTTCAGCTAAAATAGGTGGTATAACACACATTATGCAAAGCATTACGCCAATTCCGATAAGTAATCCGTTTTTATCCGTTTTTACGTTCTTCGTTCAGGTAGTTCTTAGCCTCTTCCATGCTTACGAAGCGACGTGGCTTTTCGCTGACTCTTTCTTTAGTTTCTTCCACTTCCTTTGTAAGACCTAAATCATCAGCAAGCTCATCTAAATTACCGAACTCAGAAATGACTGTTCCTACTGCACTGTTTTCTGTTTCCCCTTCAGCAATAAGTTCGTTGTATTTATCCTCCATCATTGTAAGAAGCTCAGCCTTCGCTTTCTTAACCTCTGGAGTGTTTGGCATATTTGCAAACATTGCATCCAGATAATTCTTAATTGTTTCCATAGTTTTCTCCTCTTCGCTAAAAGCTATTTAGTAATAAATTTTTCAACTACATCTTTGGTTAGCTCCCATTCAGCGCATTTGTCTTTGTAAAAATCCCTTCCGGCATCTGTAATGCGATAATAGGTACGCTTTTTACCGTTTCCCTCTAAATCCTGACTGGCTACGAATGATTCAATGTATCCGTTTTTCTCCATTCTGGTAAAGGCCGAATAAAGTGTGGTTTCCTTTATTACGTATTTTCCATCTGTGATTGTTTTGATTTCCTTGGAAATCTCGTATCCATAGGAAGGTTCCTTTAGAAGAATGCTAAGAATCATGGTGTCGTGTGTCGTTGTAGCCACGGATTACATCACTACTAATCTCAACCATATTTCCTCCTTATTTGCATTGCCTGTCGTACTATGTCTGTCATACTATGTCTGTCGTAGTACTTCATCTGATGAAGTAAATATACTACGACTGTCGTAGGAAGTCAACACTTATATTAAAAAAAATCATTTTTTATCAAAAATATATCTGAAACTACATGTTTTTTTCACACAATTATCCGATAATATAATTATCAAAATAACATAGAGGGGAGTGTGATTTACAAATGAAAAACAACATAATCAAAGAACCTGAGTAAAAGCATTGTATTAATACTCCTGTTTGCTATGATAAGTCCTAACATCACCGTTAAGGCTAAACAAGCAGAAAAAAACGACAACGCTTCAAAGGTGATAGTAATAGATCCAAGTGGGCAGGAAAAGGCCAACAA
Source organism: uncultured Pseudobutyrivibrio sp. (assembly GCA_902775195.1). Taxonomy (GTDB): domain Bacteria; phylum Bacillota; class Clostridia; order Lachnospirales; family Lachnospiraceae; genus Pseudobutyrivibrio. The sequence continues at coordinate 11,753 of CACYLQ010000054.1, read as the reverse complement.
TAGAAAAGAGCCTATCGGCCCTGGGGCATTTAAAACAGTTCCTGAGGTTTCAGAGGAAACAGACTATGATTCCAGCCTGCAGATAGCCCAAAAGGTAGGGGTAATCCTTGCAGAACAAGGCTATACAGTAATCCTTACAAGAGATAAAAACAATGTAGATATCAGCAACAGCAGCCGAGCAATGATAGCCAACACAGCAGGCGCCGATGTCTTTGTGGTTATCTCTACTGAAGATAAGAATGGACTGAATGTAATCTGCCAATCTGAGGATAATCCTTACAACTACGGAAATTATAAAAATGGACGTTTGCTTAGCGATGCAATCCTTGGTTCTGTAACACAGAATGCAAAAATCGAAAAAAGCAAGGTTGTAGAATCTGATGATGAAGCTGTAATAAACTGGTGTGGGGTTCCTACAGCAAAGATTGAAATAGCCGATGAGGATGCAGATGATGACAACGATACTGTATTAGCAAAAGGCATCGCTGATGGAATCGAAAGTTATTTCTCACAAAAATAAATCACAAAAATAAAATTAACCCATAGGATTTTGAGTACATATCATTCATCAAAATCCTATGGGTATTTTTTTATTAATCTAAATATTTACAGTACATCATTTCGCTTGATGTAGGCTGGGGTTACGGAGTCAGATACAATCTTCTTCACATTCTTCACCTTCACCCACTTATCAATTACCGCATTTTCGATATAGGTTCCATCGGAGATGTCTGCATAAGAAAGAATAATCGAATTCTTTACTATCGCTCCCTTTCCTATATGAACGTGGCGGCCGATGATTGAATTTTCAACTATACCTTCTATAGAAGCGGCATTACATACCATGGAATTGGTAACCTTTCCACCTGGATGATAATGTGTAGGGCAGGCATCTGTAGTCTTTGTGTAGAATGGCCAGTCCTGCTTGAAGAAATCCATTGCAGTACCATAATCCAAAAGCTCCATATTTGCTCTATAGAAATCATCCAGACTGGTAATTGCTGCAAAATATCCCTTATGCTGATAGCCACGAATGTCCAAAGTATCGCAGGATAATGATACGATATCTGCAAATGAATATGCACTGGATTCTCTCTTAGCCTTCTTAATCAAAGCAATGAATAAATCCTTTTTCATAACATAGGTATCCATGCTTATATTTCTTTCTTTGGCTGTGCCCATATTTCTTGCAAGGCTTTCAACACCCTTTTGCTTGTTTAGCTCCACCACATTGCAGGCTCTATAATATTCCTTAGCCTGGTCAACCTTGTGATAAAGAAGTGTAATGTCATTTCCTGCAGCCACGTGATCATCCAAAAGCTGCTGATAATTTTGCTTGTAGACCATATAGCTTGGTGCTACTATCACATAATCCTGAGGCATACGTTCAATCTGCTCCAGGTTTTCCATATACGCTGTAATGTCAGTATTATAAATGGAATTTGCTCCATTTTGTTGTGTGAAAAGCAGTTGTAGATTGCCACGTTTTGAATTGATATTGTAATGACGACCAGAACCAATATGCTCAACCAGTGAACGTGGTCTACTATTTAAATATACGTGTATACGATTTATGCCACTATTGCTCATATTAGAAAGTGGAAAATCGATTACGCGAAATCTACCAATAAATGTGAAGGCGCCTATAGGACGATAGTCATGAAGGCCTTCAACTCTAATGTAGTTAGGTGCCGAGTTAATAACACCAAATGCTTTATTTGCCATAGTTTAATCCTCCCCCTTTACATTTTTTGCAACAAGAAGGATTTCTTCACTCTTCTTTTCTCCTACCTTGGCATTCTTTCCGATACGAACATTTTCCGCCACAAGAGCTCGTGTAACAACTGCCCCCTCTTCAACAATTGCGCCTGGCATCAATACAGAATCGATAACCTTAGCTCCCGGAGCAATTTTGCAATTGGTAAAGATAACTGAGCGCTGTACAGTTCCACCAACTGCTGCACCCTGATTAATATATGCGCCATCAATCTTTGCAGTGCTTGCAATATACTGTGGTGTTATTCCTGTATCCTCTGTGTAAATCTTCCATGATGTGTCATCAAGATCCAGCTCATTATCATTGTCCAAAAGATCCATATTAGCTTCCCAAAGGGAATCTATGGTTCCTACATCCTTCCAATAGCCAGAGAACTCATAAGCGCATAGCTTCTTGCCACCATCAAGCATAATAGGAATTATATCCTTACCAAAATCGTGGTCAGAATCTGGATTTTTCATATCATCTACAAGAAGCTTTCTAAGTGTCTTCCATGTAAATATATAAATTCCCATTGATGCCAAATTGCTCTTTGGCTTGGCAGGTTTTTCTTCAAACTCAATAATACGGCCATTTCCATCAGTATTCATAATACCGAATCTGCTTGCCTCCTTCATAGGCACACCACGAACAGCAATTGTCGCATCGGCTCCCTGCTCCTTATGATAGGTCAGCATTTTGTCATAATTCATTTTGTAAATGTGATCACCAGAAAGAATAAGAATGTACTCTGGGTCATAGGCATCTATAAAATCGATGTTTTGAGAAATAGCATCAGCTGTTCCTCTATAAACATCCAGTCCTGAATCTGCCTTCTCGCGAGGTGTTAATACGAATACACCACTGTCCTTTGTATCAAGACCCCATCTACCTCCGGCAGCAACATAGCTGTTCAAAAGAACAGATTCGTACTGTGTAAGAACACCTACAATATCTACGCCTGAATTGGCGCAATTACTAAGTGGAAAATCAATGATGCGGTATTTACCGCCGTAAGAAACTGCAGGCTTAGCCACTTTATTGGTCAAGTCATGTAGACGACTGCCACGGCCACCTGCCAAAATCATAGCAAGCATACTGGTCTGAGCCATATATTATTCCTCCCTCATTAGAATATAACATTACTTTCTCTTACTTAATATTCTAATAGTTTTGCACAAAAATATCAACGAATATTATATGTTTGTTGTGTATATTTACTGTAGATTTTGGTGCTGAATTAATCTAATAACCCTATCTTTTTTAACGCTCGAAAAACACCTTCTTCATCATTGCTTGAAGTCATGTTAAAATCCGCTTTCATATCTTCTGGTGCATTTTCCATAAGAAATGCTGTGCCGACAGTCTTTAACATCTCAATATCGTTATAATGATCTCCGAAGGCAACTGCATCCTTTTTATCAATTTCTAATCGATTACAGAATAACTCTACTGCCATGCCTTTATTTACGCCCCTCTCCATCACCTCAAGAAGAATATCTGATGATTTAACAATGGAAAGTGATGGATACTTTTTCTTCAGCACTGCTTCGATTTCATCAATCTCCTCAGGGTTGCACATACAAAGGAACTTGCCAATTTCCATACCATTTGGAATATCATCAATGCTGCCCTTAGTGGCCTGAACCTCTACAATATTTTCCTCTATAATGACTCTCTCATCGGATTTGTCATTTACAATCCAATCGCGCATAGTGTACACATTCCAGGTGCAATCAAAGCCACGCTCTGTAATGGTATTTATCAAGCTTGAAACAGTGGTCTTACTGATTCCTTTAGAATAAATCAATTCCCCATTTTCACCTAAAATAAGTGCACCACTGTAGCAAATGATAGGAGCTACAAAATTATATCTTCGAAAAATAGGATAAACTCCAGATGGCCCTCTGGCTGTCACTATGACAAAGGGAATGCCCTGCTCCTTAATATATTTAATTGCTTTTTCTGTGTTTTCTGACATCCTGTGGTCACTGTTAAGTAGTGTTCCATCGATATCACTAAATACTATTTTGTAACTCATGCCATCTCCATTTTCTGCCGTAAAAGATAAAGGGCAGGACTATAGAAATCCTGCCCATAAATGATAACCTAAAATATATTATTTCAAAAGCTCTAATCTTGAAGGGTCGTTAGCAAATACTTCCTTTGCGTTGTCTTTTGTAACAACTACTGGTGGTAATTCGTATACACGAACATTCTTAACACCGTTGTCTACTTCTACATCTGTTGCAGGCATACCATTGCCAGCCTTAAGAGAATCGATGATTTCGATTGTCTTAGCTACAAGGTCCTGAGTTGGCTTTGCAACTGTAGAATACTGACGACCTGACCATACCCATTCTACTGACTCGTTCTCAGCATCAAGACCAGATACTACAGGAATATCCTGGCCAGCATTCTCGCATGATGTGATGATTGCACGAGCGATACCATCGTTAGGTGAAAGAACACCATCGATTTCCTTGTCTGAGTAGTTACCTGCAAGAAGTGAATCCATTCTTGACTGTGCCTTAGCATTGTCCCAGTCAACTGTTGCGCACTGTGTGAAATCTGTCTGACCAGAAACAACTACAAGTGTTCCATCATCAATCTTTGGCTGTAATACTGACATAGCACCTGTGAAGAAGTTTGGAGCGTTAGGATCAGCAGGGCCACCACCGAAAAGCTCGATGTTGTAAGGTGGCTCACCCTTCTTCTCCTCAAGACCCTGTAAAAGAGCCTGAGCCTGAAGCTCACCAGTCTTAACAGAACCAAACTGAACAACGCCATCAACACCTGATGTGTTTTCAAGAAGACGATCATAGCCGATTACGTATACGCCAGCTTCCTTAGCCTGCTCAAGTACTGCACCAAGCTGTGAACCATCAACAGGTCCTACAACGATAACCTTTGCACCGTTTTCAATCATAGACTCAATCTGCTGTTGTTGCTGAGTAACCTTCTGATCTGCCGCCTGAACGATTGGCTTATAGCCTGCCTCCTCAAGCTGAGCTGTAAACATTTCCTCAGCCTCTTTCCAGTTCTGAGTACCAAGCCATGGAAGAGAAACGCCGATTGTTGCTCCATCGTCAAAGCCTGGGAAAGACTCCTCTGCTGTAGCCTCTGTTGTTTCAGCTGTCTCTGTAGTCTCGGTTGCTGTATCTGATGCAGCCCCCTCTCTGCTTCCCCCACATCCGGTGAATGTAGCAAGCGCCATTGTTGCTACCATTGCCATAGATAAAAGTGTTCTCCTTTTCATAAAATACATCCTCCTAATTTTTTATTTTGAAAGAATTCTACCTATGATAGAACTCTTCCCAGTCTTTTTGTTATATACATCAAATGCTACTGCTGCAAGAAGTACGAAGCCCTTAATAACCTGTGTCTTATCGGCACCAACACCCATAAGCATAAGTCCGTTGTTAAGTACTGCCATTACCATACCACCGACGATAGTAGCAAGGATTGTACCTACACCACCTGATACTGCTGCACCACCGATGAATACAGAAGCGATAGCATCCATCTCCCATGAAGTACCATCTGCAGGACCTGCTGCTGTTGAACGTCCTACGAAAAGGATACCAGCAACTGCTGCAAGGAAAGACATGTTCATCATTGTAAGGAAATATGTTCTCTTTACATTTACACCAGATAAAGCTGCTGCAGCCTTGTTACCACCAACAGCATATACGTGTCGACCAAACTTTGTACGCTGTGTAATGATATGGTAAATAATTGTTAATAGTAAAAGGATAAGTCCTGGTACAGGGAATGATGTTCCTACTCTTCCTGAACCAAAAAGGTATGTAAAATATCCGATAAGCACTGTCATAAGAACAATTCTTGTGACTACTGCCCAAAGTGGGGTTGCGCCTACAGCACTATTCTTTGAGCTATTGTATTTACGAATCTGTGCTACTGCATAGCATACAATGCCAATAATTCCAAGAAGGAGTGTAGAATTGTTCATTCCTGTAAATGAAGGTCCCCACTCAGGTAAGTAACCAGCGCCGAACCATTTAAGCTCTTCTGGAGCTGGAACTGAGATTGAACGAGAAATCCAAATAACTCCGCCGCGGAAAATCATCATGCCACCAAGTGTTGTGATGAAGCCTGGAATTCCTAGCTGTGACAGGAAGAATCCATGCCAGGCACCAGCTAAAATACCAATTGCAAGAGCGATAAGAACTGCTACCCACCAAGGTACATTATAGTTTTTTGCCACCAGTGCCATGACCATTCCGGCGAAGCCCGCCACAGAACCAACTGACAAATCAATCTGTCCAATTACGATTACCATAAGCATTCCAAGTGCAAGCACAAGGACATATGCGTTACCAGATAAAAGATTCTGGAAGTTTGATGATGTAAGCATTCTTCCATCTGAAATAACATTAAAAATAAGTATCAATAAGCCTAACGCAACTACCATTGTGTATTGGCGAAGATCTCCGCCTAATACCTGTTTTATATATTTCATAAATCTATCCTTCCTTTCAAAATACCTATAATCTTAGCTTTAAGAGTTTGATGTGATTGTCATCTTCTTCATTAAGTCTTCCTGATTTGCTTCATAGCTCATCATCTCACCTGTGATTGCTCCCTCGAAAAGTGTGTAAATTCTATCTGCCATTCCAAGAAGCTCTGGAAGCTCTGAAGAAACAAGAATTACTGCTTTTCCCTGATCTGCCAGCTGATGAATCAGCTTGTAGATTTCATATTTGGCACCTACATCTATTCCTCGTGTAGGCTCATCCAAAATCAGAATATCAGGCTCGGTAAACATCCATTTTGAAAGGACTACCTTCTGCTGATTTCCACCTGAAAGAGTGGTTACTCCAACATCAATACTTGAAGTCTTTATCTTAAGTGATTGTCTGTATTCCTCCGCTGCTGACTGCTCCATATCCAGGCTTAAAAGACCACTTCTTGTAATCTTGTCTAAGTCAGCTGAAACAACAGTTTTTCGGATGGAATCCAGCAGATTAAGACCTAGATTTTTTCTATCCTCAGGAACATATGCAATTCCGTTTTTTATTGCCTGCTCAACAGAGGTAAGCTTCACCTTACGTCCCTTTATTTTTACATCTCCGCTTTTATAAATCCCATAATTTCTTCCAAAAATAGAACGCATCAGCTCGGTTCGGCCTGCACCCATAAGGCCTGCAAATCCAACGATTTCACCAGCCCTTACATTGAAGCTTGAGTTTTTGCAAACCATTCTGCCAGCTACCTCTGGGTCCTCGATGCACCAGTTATCTACTTCAAAAATAACATCACCAATCTTTGGTGTGTGTTCTGGATATCTATTTTCGATTGAACGACCAACCATGGATTTTATGATTTGATCCTCGTCAACCTTGCCGGCTTCCACATCATAGCTTTCCACTGTGTGTCCATCACGAATAACTGTTACGGCATCAGATACCTCTGCTATTTCGTTTAATTTGTGGGAAATCATAATACATGTGATTCCCTTATCTCTTAGCCCCTTCATCAGCTCTAATAGATTTGCTGAATCTGCTTCATTCAATGCTGATGTTGGCTCATCCAAAATCAAAAGCTTTACATTTTTTGATAAGGCCTTTGCGATTTCCACCAGCTGCTGCTGACCTACACCAAGGTGCTTGATTAACGTATCCGGGTTAATTGTAAGTCCAACTTTTTTGAGGATTTCACTTGTTCTAGTTCTCTCCTCTGCCCAGTTTATCAATCCCTTATGAGTAATTTCATTTCCCATAAAAATGTTCTCAGTGATTGAGAGCTCAGGAATCATTGTCAATTCCTGATGAATAATTGCAATGCCTGCATTTTCGGATTCTTTGATGTTTTTGAATTTCATTTCCTGGCCCATATATATGATTTTCCCATCATAGGTACCATATGGGTAAACACCTGACAGAACCTTCATCAGCGTAGATTTTCCTGCTCCATTTTCACCGCATATTGCGTGAATGGAACCTGTGTGAACATTGAGATTTACATCATCCAACGCTCGTACACCTGGAAATTCTTTCGTAATCCCTTGCATCTGAAGGATATAAGAATTGCGTTCCATAGTTAATACTTCCTCCCTTTTATTACCTAAAACAAGTTCTATTTTCTAACTAGATACTCGCTTGGTTTCCTAAGCATTTTGTCAGTTGCTATCGCAGCTGCACCGTAAAGTGTAGGGTCGATTGTAAGCTCTGATATTTTTATCTGCACCCTACTGCTGATTTCTGGTAAAATCCTCTCCTTCACAATCCTGTTTATTGTTGGAAGTAGAAGACTTCCCCCCTGTGAAATGCTGTCACCAATGACAATAATTTCTGGATCATAACAATTAATTAAAGTCACACATCCGTAGCCTATGTACTCAGCTATTTCATCTACCAATTTGAGAGCTTTTTCATTACCCTCCTTTGCAGCAATAAAAACTTTATTGCATGCTTCCCATCTATTTGTGATTTCTTCCTGAAAGATTTCAGGAAGAAGCTTCTTTGCTTTCTTCAGCATGGCTGTGGCTGAACAATACAGCTCCAAACAGCCTCTGTTTCCGCACTCACAAGCTGGTCCATTTATATCTATACTGACGTGTCCTATCTCACTTGCTATCCCTAAATTTCCAAGCAACAATCTGTCGTGATCAACTATTCCCGAACCAACTCCCTCTCCCACAAGGAAGTAGGTAAGTGAGTTTAATGGTCTTCCATGATTTCCAAACCACCATTCAGCAAGTGCACCCGCATTAGCATCCTGCTCGATAAAAAATGGCTTATCAAATTCGTTTTGGAACTCATCTATAAAATTTACATCATGCCAGCTTGGCATCCTTGTTACCATGGCTATTCGACCTTCTTTTCTTAAATAAGGCCCAGGTACTGCCATTCCAATTGCAACAATGTTTTTGTATTTATTAAGCAGTTCATGAATTTGTTTTTTCATTTCAGCTAAAACATCTTCTGCAAATTCATCTAAACCAAATTCTGTTTCCTGCTTCGTGTAATTTTTTCCACAAATATCAAAAACCCCTATTGAAAAAACGTGCCTTGAAAACTTTACCCCAATAACCAGATTCTCTTCTGCATTTAGTCTAAGCCCAATGGATCGACGATTGCCACTGCCCCTGACAAATCCCACTTCAGAAACAATTCCCATTTCAATGAGAACTGCAACTATTTTTGTGACGGATGCTTGCGTAAGACCGGTCATTTTTGCTATATCTGCCCTCGAACAACCATCAGTCTGCTGGAGTATTCTAACAATAGCTGAACGATTCATTTCCACTAAATCGTTTGTATTGTTCCCCGCTACCTCTTTTATTTTGTCCATACCTTCTCTCCAGAAATTGTATTTCAAGAGTTAATTACTTAACGTTGTTAACACATTAATTCATGAGTGGGCTTCGGTCAATATAATTAACAAAATTATTTGATTTTTGTGAATCTTAGCGATTTTCCCTAGAATATTTTGTAAAAAGCAGACAATTATCAATGTTTTGCGACATTATATGAGTATTTTCAGTCAACCTAATCATCATTTAGGGACTTTAAAGGTTTTAGTCGAAAATAATTTGAGCGTTTTAAGGAAAGATAATCAACAAAATGCTCAATTAGTATTATTTTGTTATATGGATAGCAAAATTGTGCTATTGACTTTTGCACTCAGATATTTTAGAAAAAAAGATTCTGTGCCCAATTATTTTTGGTCACAGAATCTTTTTTTTAGAATTCTATTTTAATTTACACTTTAAAAATTAGAATAAGCTCTTTACTGTAGGGTAAAGCTTCTTGAACTCCTGATATCTCTCTTCGTATTTACGAATTAATTCTGGATCAGGCTCAACTGTAGTCTTAACCTTCACAAGCTTATCGCAAGCCTCTTCTACTGATGCATACTCTCCGCATCCTACTGCTGCAAGGATAGCACCACCAAGTCCTGGGCCTTCCTCGTTCTCAAGGATATCAAGCTTAAGGTTCATTACAGATGCGATAATCTGCTGCCATAATGGGCTCTTTGCACCACCACCACAAATCTTAGAACGCTCAATTACGATTCCCTGGCTTCTGGCAACCTCAAGAGAATCACGAAGACCGAAAGCAACACCTTCAAGAACAGCCTGTGTCATATCCTCACGTGTTGTGTCCATAGACATGCCGATGAACATAGCACGTGCATCTGGGTTGTTGTGTGGGCTACGCTCTCCCATAAGGTATGGAAGGTAGAATACACGGTTCTCACCAAGATTCTTGATGCCTGCCTGCTCTGCTGGGTAATCCTTAGTCTTAAGGATTTCATCCATCCACCACTTGTTGCAAGATGCAGCTGAAAGCATACATCCCATAAGGTGATAGCCACCATCAGCGTGGTCAAATGAGTGAAGTGCGTTTGCAGGGTCTACTGTAAAGTTCTTGCTAGAGATGAAGATTGTACCAGATGTACCGATTGAAAGGTTGCACTTGCCCTCTCCAACTGTGCCTGTACCAACAGCTGCTGCTGCATTATCTCCAGCACCTGCAATAATCTTAACATCATTTGTAAAGCCAAGCTCTGAAGCTACTTCTGGCTTGATTGTTCCTACTACTTCGTAGCTTTCATAAAGCTTTGGAAGCTGAGACTTCTTAACATCTAAAAGAAGCATACCGCTGGCATCAGAATAATCTGTACAGAAGCTTCCAGAAAGCTTGTAAGCAATGTAATCCTTAGGAAGCATAATCTTTGCTACCTTCGCCCAAAGTTCTGGCTCGTTCTCCTGCATCCAAAGAATCTTAGGAGCTGTGAAGCCTGCGAATGCAATGTTTGCTGTGTACGAAGACAACTTATCCTTTCCAATAACGTTGTTAAGATATTCAGTCTCTTTTCCTGTACGTCCGTCATTCCAAAGGATAGCTGGACGGATAACATTATCATCAGCATCAAGTGTTACAAGACCGTGCATCTGTCCACCGAATGAAATACCGGCAACCTGTGTCTTATCAACCTCTGAAGTAAGCTCCTTGATACCAGCTACTACCTGAGTCCACCAGTCCTCTGGCTTCTGCTCAGACCAACCTGGATGTGGGAAGCTTAATGCGTATTCTTTTGAAACGATTTTCTTGATATCGCCGTTACCTTCCATAAGAAGAAGCTTTACGGCTGATGTACCAAGATCTACACCAATGTAATACATAACTATAATCTCCTTTATACCCTCATCAGTCAGCTACGCTGACAGCTTGTCTCGCCTTCCGGCTCGGTCGTTGCTAAACAGGCTCCACTGGAGCCTAGCAACCCCAGAGGGGGAAGCCTTTAATTATCTCCATGGATTCTCTGTAGGGTAACGTACGCCTGCTGGCTGGTTGTATCCGATTTCATCAACCTCTACTCCAATGTACTTGAATACCTCAAAGAGAGCCTTTCCAAAGTGACCGAATGCAACAGCTCCGTGATGTGGGAATCCCTTCTCGATTAACCAGTGACGATAGAAGCGTCCCATTTCTGGAATAGCAAATACACCAATTGAACCAAATGACTTTGTGCGAACATCAAGAACTTCACCCTGTGCAATGTAAGCGCGAAGCTTGTTGTCAGCTGTAGACTGGAGTCTGTAGAATGTGATTTCACCTGGAGCGATATCACCTTCAAGTGTTCCGTTTGTAACCTCTACAGGAAGTGCACGAGCCATAATCTTCTGGTTTCTCATCTCGCAGAATGCAAGCTTTCTAGAGCATGTATTTCCGCAGTGGAATCCCATGAATGTATCCTCAAGTGTGTAATCTGTCTTACCCTTGATTTCCTCGTTGTACATATCCTTTGGTACTGAGTTGTTGATATCAAGAAGTGTTACAACATCCTCTGATACAACTGTACCGATGAACTCTGAAAGACATCCGTAGATATCAACCTCGCATGATACAGGAATTCCTTCACCTGTAAGACGAGAGTTTACATAGCAAGGAACGAAACCAAACTGTGTCTGGAATGCAGGCCAGCACTTGCCAGCGATTGCTACGTATTTACGATATCCCTTGTG
>CACYLQ010000053.1 GCA_902775195.1 uncultured Pseudobutyrivibrio sp. | reverse complement strand
GTGTAGAATCCCTCATCCTTTAGGGCTTTTAGGGTGTTGGTGCAGTTTGTGGTTAGCTGAGCATAGATGCTTCTTTCATATTCTGGAGTTCTATAATAGCTGTCGTCATCATACCAATCCCAGAAAGTCATCTCATCAGAGATATATTCTTTTTTATTATTGGCTACTGTGAAATTGAAATCATTATAAAGTGTGATTTTAGCAAGTTCAGTATTATTATAAGTATCTCCAAATGAAGTTACGAATGCATTACCCTCATCAATATCCTTAATAAAGGCTTGATATACTCTTTCGTTTTTATCAGTCAGTTCTCTGTCGGATAATGTTTCGAAATCGGCATATTCTGGCCAATAATCATCAGCTTCTTCATTATATACGTACTGGCTGAAGGTCAAATCAGGAACAGTACAATCATCCCAGATGTTACCAATTACATGTTCTTTAATACGTGTTGGATTATTCAAATAATCGAGGATAGGTTCTGTAGCAGCTAAATATTTAGCTGAAACCTGATCAGATTCTGTATCTACAACAGAGTATGTACGCTCAATCTTGTCTCCATTTTTTAGCTTATATTTAATTGTATAGCAGGTTCCATCTATATCTTTATAGATTTTATTAACATCTCGTAGTTCACGCTTATCTTCTATAAAGTTCTTATGCAAATCTATTATAGTATTAATGTCTTCAGGATTAGAAAATACCATTACGTAGTTGGCATCAATTCCAACCCACTGAATATCGGCTGCATCAGGAACTTTGTTTTCAACATTGAATACATCCAAACGTAGACATATCAACATAGCAAGTGATGCAAGTGAATAACCGGCCAAGAAGAAGAACTTCTTTGTTGAAAAGACTCTAAAGGTCTTTTCTATTAACATTTGTGTCGCGTAGAAGACAATACATCCAATAACAAGTGCAGATATAATTGCAACGATAAATCTAGTGTTATAGTACATAGGCTTTAGAGCTTCAACCATTCCAGCCACTAAAGCACCTGCAACCATTGAAATAAAGAAAGACATTCCAATTGTAAATACAGGCTTTAAGAATGGAATTGCAATGAAATCCTGTACGGTTTCAAGCTTTTTGTATTCATACAGTATGTAAGAAGCTATCATCAAAGCAATTGCCACAGCGATATAAATAAGTAAATATTTAATTCCGCCCAAAGTGTAAGTATAGTTTTTTATATTTCCAAGAGTATCGTACATTTTATATACTTTAATCCTGCAGGCACCATCAACAAATAACACTGGCGTAAGGGCATTAAAACTAATGTTACGGACTGAATTTGTCATACCAAACATCAATATACTTGCGGTAATTCTAAACGCAACTTCCATCATTAAATATAGGAAATTGAAGATACCATAAAATATAATACTGGTTACAATCTGCCCAGAAGCCATTAGGGAGATCATTGCAATACCAATAAATAGCAGTGTGGTTGCGCTGACGCCAAGTGCCCAAAACCAAATAACGTCGAAGGCGTAAATCTTTTCAGCGGCTGCAACTATTGTTGTAATAAGTGCTGTAAGTATGACAGGTAAAATAGATACAACAATACTTGAAATTAAGCCTGTAAAATAAAGGCTACGTCTGCTGACAGGGAAGGAATGCATCATGTAATTATCTCTTTTGAAGAATAAATACCAAAATGTGATTCCTGTTACCGCAATCGCGATAAATATGCCCCATACTCCTATAGGAACATATGAAACGTCGTCTATTAAGTTGAGAGTTTTTGTGTAGCCCTCTTCATAATTTATCTCATCGAAATTAGCCAAATTAATAATAAATTGTATTGGCATAACAATAAGAAGAATGATGAAATATAACAGTCCGACTATCCATGTCCTGCTTATGTTTTTCTTAAACAAAGCCAGATTAAAAAATGATTTCTTTGACTGCATAATTCTCACCTCCTAGTTCATAAATAAATATTTCTTCAAGTGTAAGAGGGAGCACATCCATTAGAAGTGGGTTTAAAGCGGCTATACGCTGTTCGGCAGCTCTAGGCTCTCCCTTTACAATAAGTGTATGAACTCTACCTGTTGATACTCTTTTAAGGACCTGAATTTCAGGTGGAAGAGTAGGCAATTCATCCTCAAAAGCAAGCTGGATTTTGGTGATTGATGTTTGCAGCTCGTCTAATGAACGTTCTATAAGAATCTTGCCGTGATTCATGATTCCCACATGGTCGCAAACATCCTCAAGCTCTCTTAGGTTATGTGAGCTGACAAGCACTGTCAGACCGTGTTCTGCCACATCAGACATGATAAGACTCCAAATCTGACGGCGCATAACAGGGTCAAGGCCATCTACAGGCTCATCCAAAATCATAAGCTCAGGACGTGCAGCAATAGAAAGCATGAAAGCCACCTGCTTTTGCATACCCTTTGAAAGTGTTCTAACCATTTTCTTAGGATTGATTTCAGGAAAACAGTTTAATATCTTTTTAAATAATGCTTCATCAAAAGTAGGATAAAGAGTTTTGTAAAACTTCATCATATCCATAGTGTTAGCCTGCGTGAAGAAGAAAATCTCATCAGGAATTACAGTGAAGCGCTGTTTAAGCTTTTCGTTTTCATAAACAGGCTGTCCGTCTATCCTGATTTCTCCTGCGTCCTGTTTGTACACTCCGCTTAAATGTCTAATAATAGTAGATTTGCCTGCTCCGTTAGGTCCCACTAGACCGTATATAGCACCACGGTCAACATGCATGTTCAACCCATCAAGAGCAGTAAAATCACCAAATTTCTTAGTGACGTTATTTACTTCTATCATCTACTGTCCCTCCCTTCGCAAGCTCTTCAATTCTTTTGATAAGGATATCCTTATCTTCACACAGATATAGAAGTTCTTTTACAATTTCATCGAATTCTTTCATCAATTCTTCGTTCCTCCCTGAGGTAACATCATCGCGCTTTGCAGCATAGCTACCCTTGCCTGCTATCGTGTAAATATAACCTTCCTGCTCAAGCTCTCTATAAGCCTTTTGAATGGTGTTAGGATTGATTGAGAGGCTGGTGGCTAGTTCTCGCACACTAGGTAGCTTTTCGTCTGTTTTTACAGCTCCTGTTACTACCAGTTTCCTTAGACCGTCCTTAATCTGCTCATAGATAGGCTTAGCATCTCTGTAGTTCAATTGAATCATCTAATACCTCCTATGATAGGTAATGAACCTATACTGTATTACGTGTTCTAATACAGATATATCACAAAGGAAAAAAGGTGTCAACAAATAAAAAATTGAAAAAAATTAAAAAATACTATAAAGTTTTCTTAAGTAGTTCCGATAAATGAAGTGTAAAGAAAAATGTAGCTCGAGATTTGATTACAAAAATCGGCATAATAAGGGAGGAAAGGAGTGTGGCGATATGCGTATAGAGGCTTACAACCAGGTAGCTCAGCTCTATCAAACATCAAACACTAAAAACGTATCACAGGCATCAAAGGCAAATGGAATGGGTCGTGATGAGGTTCAGATTTCATCAACAGGCCGTGATTACCATGTTGCAAAAGCCGCTGTATCTGAGGCTGCGGACATCAGAGAAGATTTAGTTGCTGATATCAAAGCCAGAATCAAAGATGGCACATATGATGTTAGCCCAGATGATTTCGCAGAAAAGTTATTGTCTCAGTATGGATCAATTCTTTAGTTTTGTGAGGGTTAAAGCGTGGCTAGTTTAATGGATGAATTGCTCTTAACTATGGATGGTGAAACGGAGCAGTATGAAAAGTTAATCGGTCTTAGTGATAAGAAGAAGGATTCTATTATCTATAAGAAGCTTGACGTACTGGAAGATATTACCGTCAGGGAGCAGGCCATTGCTGACACCTTGCGTTCACTAGAAAAGAAACGACTGAACATACTTAATAGTATAGCAGCAGTGATGGGCCATGAAGGTGAGCAGGTTACTGTGTCATGGATGATTGATAACTTGGCGAACCAACCTGTACAGCAGAAACAGCTTATCTTGGCAAAGGATAAGCTTGTAAAAGCCGCTGATGATGTTCAGGTTTTGAATTTTCAAACCCAGAACCTACTAAAGCAGGCTATAGAGATGGTGGAGTTTGACATTACTCTTATTAAAAGTGTAAAGCAGGCACCACAGACCTCCAATTACGGAAGAAATGCTGAAACTACAGGAGATATTTTAGGTAATAGAGGATTCGATGCTAAACAGTAGGAAAAGGATGTCCTTAGAGTTTTAGTATAACTTGGAGGGCAGACTTATGGCTAATAGTTTTGGAAGCTTATACGTTGGGGCATCGGGCCTACAGTCAGCATCACATGGATTAAATACAACAGCAAACAACCTTACTAACCTCAATACAGAGGGTTATGTACGTGAGCAGGTTGTTTACGAAGATAGAACATATAGAAAAATAGGCAACGCATCGATCAGCACACAATATGCTGGTCTTGGCGTGCAGGTAGGAACAATCGTCCACAACCGCGATATCTTTTTAGACAAAGCATATCGACAGGAACATGGGCGATATTCTTTTTATAGTGCTAGCTCTGAAGCGGTACAAGAGGTTTATACCCACTTGCAGGAAACAGAGGGCGTGGCATTCAAAGAGGCTATCAAGGATTTTGAGGTAGCCTTTGAGGAATTTGCCAAGGAGCCATCTGATACTGTTAAGCAGAACCTTGTATTGCAGAAGGCTAGTCTTTTTTTAGCTAGAGGCAAAGCCGTTCAGCAAGGATTTGAAGACTATCAGACTATTATCAATTCCAAAATCAAGGAAGACCTAAACAGAATAAATGAAATTGGAAAAGAGATAGTTGAATACAATAAACGCATCCAGGCAATCGAAGCAGCAGGCGTAGAAAAGGCCATGGACCTTAGAGATAAAAGAGATTTGCTTTTGGATGAGCTAGCAGGAAAGGCAAAAATTTCCTACAGCGAGGACCATACAGGTGTTGTTAAGGTAGAAATCGAGGGTGTGGAATTTATTGATAATATTAGATACTACCCAGTTGGTACATTGGAAGATAAAAGAACTCACTTCGTAACACCATATTGGCCACAGCTTTCAGAAATCGTAAGCGAGGATGATGAATCCCTAAATACATATTATCCAATGTTTGATACAAGCAATGCATCTGCAGATAAAAATACAGATATTGGTGAAATCAAGGCGTTGCTTTTAGCAAGAGGTACAGGCTGGTCAACATACTTTGATTTTTACGATGAGAATGGTGAAGCCCTTACATCAGAGGTTTACGAGAAGGGCATAGCAAATTCAATCATGATGAATTCAGAGGCAGAGCTTGATACACTGTTTCATAAGCTGGCAACAACCATCAATAACATCTATAGTCCAATAACCACTATAGATAATGCATACGCTGGTTCAACAATCACCTCCTATACATATCTGGATAAGGATGGAAATGAGGTGACTGTTTCAGGGGCAGATATTTCAGATAGCCTTAGAGTTTTGGACAAGAACAATTGCTCCGTTGGTTCCGATGGCAAGCTTCCACCAAGAGAGCTTTTCGTCAGAGTTGGTTGTGATAGATATACGGAAGCTACTATAAATTACGTGGATAAGGATGGAAATGCTCAGACCGAAACACTTTACATTTATAACGAAGAGACTCCAGATGATTTGGGTGTGTGCTACACATTAAAATCTACCTTTATAAACGAAGATTTGATTAAGCAGGAATCTTATCTGCCACATCTTAAATACGGTGTTAACAGTGGTGCTGTAGATTACGACTTAGGAATAAGATTAAGTGCCATCTGGAATGAGCAGGATTTCAATTTAAATCCAAGCGATACCACACCATGTGGTTACAACGGATTCTACGTAAAATGGATTGGCGAGATTGCCAACACAGGTAACGTATACCAAACAACAGAGCGTTCATTGGAAGGAACAAAGGAAGAAATCGAATTCAGCCGCCAAGGCGTTATCGGTGTATCTTCCGATGAAGAACTTACAATAATGATTAAATATCAGTCAGCTTATAACGCAGCTAGCCGATATATAAATGTAGTAAATGAAATGATTGAGCATTTACTTACATCACTTGGTTCATAGCAGTTATTGAAAGACGAGGAATAGCTTATGGCTTCTACATTTTTTGGTTTAACAATCGCATATTCAGGACTGAATACTTCTCAGGCACAGATTAATACCACTGCCAACAACATTTCCAATGTTAATACCAATGGCTACAGTAAGCAGGTGGTTAATACTGTTGCGTCATCAGCTTTGCGATGCTACCAGAAATGGGGCACAACAGGAACTGGTGTTGAGGCGGAATCTGTAACCCAAAGACGTGATTTGTATTACGATGAGAAATTCTGGAACAACCAGACAGCTTTAGGTTATTTCGACAAAAAGCAGTATTACATGAATCAGATTCAGGATTACTACAACGAAAACACATCAAACACAGGCTTCACAACCATCTACACAAAGATGTTTAACGCCATGAGTACAATGCAGGGAAGCCCTGGTGATGACACAGTTAGAAAGCAGTTTATTTCAAATGCAAAGCAGCTGACAGAATATTTCAATCAGTTATCAACAAAGATGAAGGATTTGCAGAATTCTATCAACGATGAAATTAAAACAGCTGTTGATGATATTAATGCCATATCTGAAAAGGTGGCTATTCTTACAAAGCAGATAAATGTTATCGAGCAGGGTGGTGGTCGCGCCAACGAGCTTAGAGACCAGCGAGCTCTTCTTATCGATGACCTTTCAGAAATCTGTGATGTAAGTGTAAAGGAGACAGAGGTTCTTAACTCTAACGACCCTGATATGTACACAGGTGCAACTTATTTCATGGTTTATATCAACGGTCAGCAGCTGGTTGATACTTATGAATACAATACCCTGGCTGTAAAATCCAGAGCCACAGAGCAGATGTACAATCAGTCCGATATCGACGGACTTTACGACATCGTATGGGCTAAGGACGGAGATAAATTTAACGCGGTTCCAAGCTCAAGCGGTGGCCAGCTTAAGTCTATGTTTGAGGTACGTGATGGTAATAACAACGAGAATATGCACGCTGTTGTTGCATCAGCAACAGAAACAACCATCACCATCAAAGATCCTAGTATTACAGATATAAATGAATTCAACATGCCAACAAAGGGCCAGATTAGCACAAACAACATGCTGTTCACCTATGATGGATTTTCATTCACAACAGGTGATGATGGAAAGGTTGAAACAGTAACCTTCAATCTTACAAATATTATCAACAAGGATATGGCCAAGGCATTGGAGAACAAGACCTTCCAGGTTGGTGATGATGTGGATTACATGGGAATTCCATATTACCAGAACCAGATGAATCTTTTCTTACGTAACTTCTGCGAGCAGTTCAACCTGATTGAAGAAAGCGGAGTAGATTTAAATGGGGACGACATGGGAGCATTTTTCATCGCTAAGGATAAGGTTGATTCCATGATTGAACATGGCATGACGGAAGAGCTTCTTAGTAGAGATGACCTTACCAATGTAAGCGAGACTTACTACTGGCTTACAGCAGAAAATGTTTCAATCGCAAAAAAGACTGATAAGGATTCAAGAATCTTTGCAACCACCACAAAAGCTAATTATACCGATGGTATTGATTCGGCAGATTTGGTTGTTGAGCTGCAACAGCTTCAAAGAAAAGTAAAGCTGTTTAGAGGTGGCGGTGGCGATGAATTCCTTCAGTGTATATACGCCGATGTTACTATCGATGCCCAGGAGTGCATTATCTTCAAAGACAATTTTACAAATATCAAAAAATCAATCTCAGAGCAGCGCATGAGCGTATCTGGCGTTGATGAAGATGAAGAGGCTTTGGATTTAATGAAGTTCCAAAATGCATACAACCTGGCATCTAAATGTATTTCAGTTTTCTCCGAAATATATGATAGATTGATACTTAATACGGGTGTCTAACTTGCAATAAGGATATGAGGTAGAGCTATGAGAGTTACAAACAAAATGATAATGAACAACGCGTCATCAAACATTAATACCACAAAGGAATTCGTTAACAAACGAAATACCCAGATGACATCACAGAAGAAGATTGACAAGCCATCCGATGACCCAGTTATCGCTGTGCGTTCACTTCGTCTTTCTACAACACTTGCTCAGGTAACTCAGTATAAGGAAAAGAACATTCCTGATGCATCTCAGTGGATAAGCGTAACTGAAACAGCTCTAATCAACATGCGTGCCATCGGCAACGATTGTAAGGAAATCGCTGTTAAAGGCTCTACAGATACAGTTAATTCTCAGGATGATAGAAATACAATGCTAAAGGAATTGCAGCAGCTTCAGAAACAGCTCTTTGCCGAGGGTAATGCAGATTATGCAAACCGTACAGTATTCACTGGCTACAGGACAAACTGCAATCTTACATTTACAGAGGATGAGCCAGGAACAACATACAATATCACGCAGGAATTCACCATTGAAGAGCACATGGAAGAAAAGCGCTATTATGACTGCGACCTGAAGATTCCTACAACAGAGGACGAGCTTCTTGCTCCTGCCATTAAAGAGGGGGACCCAGGGTACGACCCTGATGTAAATAAACCTATTTCAGATATGGTTCAAACTGATTACTACAGAATCAGATTGGCTTACGATAAGATTGAAAATCTTGAGGATGAAATCCATATCAAATTAAATGATGACGGAACAGGAATGACTCCACCAAGCGTTGTTACCTACGATAATGAATCAGACTGGAGCAAGGCCCAGGGCGGCAAGAATGTTCCAGATGGAACCATCGTGGTAATCAAGAGTACTGGTGATATGGTTCTTGCTAATGATGTGGCTGCGAATCTTAAAAAATTTGATGCTAAGCTAAAAATCACATATAGCAGAGCGGGCTTTAGCGAAGGCGAGCTTAGACCAGAATATTATTATAATTGTGTGAAAACCGAAGATTCTCTTGATGTTCACGTTCCAGTAACTTACACTAAGTATATAGAAGATGCTGATGGTTGGAACAGTGAGCGCAAGCATTTTGATATTGAATATACTGTAGCAGCCAGCCAGACAATCAACATCAACACCGAGGCAGCAGATGTATTTGATAGCTCAATCTACCGCGACGTTACGGAAATGATTGATGCTGTTGAACGCACCATAGCAGCATACGATAAGTTGGATGCACTTGATGATATGGCAACAGAAACACAGTTTGCTTCCGACGAAGACCAGGAATGGATTAAGACCTGGAGAGCGGCAGCACAGAAGGAATTTGACTTCTACAATAACAACATGCGCAAACTTTTTGACGAAGACATCGGCAGAATTGATAAGTATTATGCTAAAATAAGTTTAGCAATAACTGATTTGGGGTGTAAAAAGCAGTCTCTTAACTTAACAGAGACTAGAGTGGGGGACCAGCAGCAAACAGTTCAAAGTTTGCAATCGCTAAATGATGATATAGATTTATCCCAGATCATCATTGATTATACAGCGGCCTACACCGCATATCAGGCATCGCTTACAGCAGCTGGAAAGCTGGGCGATTCAACGTTACTTAACTACATTTAACATTTCAGTGGTTTTTAGGTTTTTCAGCTGAATTGTTATAAACAGAAAAGGAGAAGGGATAATGCAAGTAAAAACTAGATTATTCGGCGAGATTGAGATTTCCGATGAAAAAATTATCAATTTGCTTCATGGGCTTATAGGTTTTCCAGACATGAAGAGATATACTCTCATTTTCGACGAAGAAAAAAAGGACAAGGGCAATATCATGTGGCTCCAGTCACTGGACGAGACAGATTTTGCTATGCCAGTCATGTTGCCACACGTTGTTAAACCGGATTATTCACCAGCTTTGAATGTAGATTCATTATCACAGCTTGGTGAGCTTACAGCAGATAATACTTACGTACTTGTCACTGTAAGAGTTCCAAAGAACCCAAAGGAGGCATCTATCAATTTAAAGGCTCCTATTATCATCAATACCGACACAAACGTAGGCGATCAGATAATCATAGATGGGGATGAGCCAGTTCGATTCCTTATTCATGATGCAATACATGGAAAGGATGGTGAGTAGCGATGTTGGCATTAACAAGAAAAACAGGCGACGCGATTATGATCAACAACAACATCGAGATTACAGTCCTTGAAGTTCGTGGTGATCAGGTCAAAATCGGTATTTCGGCTCCAAAGGAAGTGTCTATCTACCGCAAAGAAGTATACCTTGAAATCCAGAAAGAAAACGAAGCAGCCAAGGGAATCAGCATGGACGACCTTGAAGCTCTTAAGAATTTACTATAATCCGACGCGGCCTCGTAGTGTTTCGTGCTCCCGCAGGCCATCTCCCATACTTTCGCTCCGGTGCAGTAGCTCCTCACTCGGTATGGGGCCCTCCTGCTCGCGCTTGCGTAGGTTGTGTGGCCGCTTGGTATATATGAACGAAAGTTATAATAGAAAGTTTACAGTATAAATTGCTGTAGGCTTTCTTTTTTTGTTGCTTAGATACGGCTACACTGTCTTGGCAAGCGCGAGCAGGAGGGCCCCATGCAGTTAAGGAGGGACCCCGAATGGGAGGTTCCCTTGACTGCAATGGGAGGTGGCCTGCGGGAGCACGGAAAACTCCGAGCCGTATCGTAATATTTAGAAAAATTTCACTGTAGCTATAAACTTTCAATAACGTGGTGACGATAATAAGATTAGAAAACTAAAAATTTCCCATATTACAAGGATGTATATTGCCTTACGGATTGAGGAGTGGGACCTAGTTCGTTT
>CACYLQ010000052.1 GCA_902775195.1 uncultured Pseudobutyrivibrio sp. | reverse complement strand
TGCTGGCTTAGCCTTGTTGATAGCGTCCATAAGAGTCTGGAAGTTGTCCGCTAACTGCTCCTCTGTGAAAGAAGCCTTTCCGATAGGTACATGGATAATGTTTGTCTTATCAAGTCTATACTCAATCTTACCAGCTTTGATTTCTTCAACAGCCTTTGCAACATCCATAGTAACTGTACCAGCCTTAGGGTTTGGCATAAGTCCTCTAGGTCCAAGTACACGACCGAGACGACCAACAACACCCATCATGTCTGGAGTAGCAACTACAGAATCGAAATCAGACCATCCTTCGTTCTGGATCTTTGGAATGAGTTCCTCACCGCCTACGAAATCAGCGCCTGCAGCCTGTGCCTCGTCAAGCTTAGCACCCTTAGCGAATACTAAAACTCGAACTGTCTTACCTGTTCCGTGTGGAAGTACAACTGCTCCACGGATCTGCTGCTCAGCGTGACGTCCGTCACAACCAGTTCTGATATGAGCTTCAATTGTCTCATCAAATTTAGCAGTAGCATTCTTCTTAACCTGAGCGATTGCTTCTGCTGGCTCGTATGCAGCTGACTTATCATATGAGCTAATAGCTGCTACGTATTTCTTTCCTCTTTTCATGTTTACCTCCTGTGGTTTATCGAGCCGTTTGGCTCTCCCACTCAATTAATTAATAGTAAGAACGTTGTTTTCGCTAAGCTGTGATTACTCTACAACCTCAACGCCCATTGATCTACATGTTCCTTCGATCATGCTCATTGCAGCTTCGATTGATGCTGCGTTAAGGTCTGGCATCTTTGTCTCTGCAATTTCCTTAACCTGAGCCTTTGTAATCTTTGCTACCTTTGTCTTATTAGGTGTGCCTGATGCCTTAGCGATCTTGCAAGCCTTCTTAATAAGAACTGGAGCTGGTGGAGTCTTTGTGATGAAGCTGAAGCTTCTATCTGCATAAACAGTGATGATTGTAGGAACGATTGTGTCTCCCATATCTGCTGTCTTTGCATTAAACTGCTTTGTAAACTCCACAATGTTTACACCATGCTGACCAAGTGCTGGACCAACTGGTGGTGCTGGTGTAGCTTTACCAGCTTGAATCTGCAACTTGATATAGCCTTCAATTTTCTTTGCCATGATATTCCTCCTGCTTAATAAGCGTTAGCACCTTCGTACCTTTTATATGTGCTAACCTAATCCATCTTTCGTACGTCCGTGAAATCAATCTCAACTGGTGTTTCACGTCCGAACATTTCAACGCTGATTGTAACTGTCTGCTTCTTAGCGTTGATAGACTTAACAACGCCGACAGTATCTTTCCAGGTACCATCTACGACGCTAAGTGTATCGCCGATTTCGAAGTCTACCTCAACGTTTACTTTTTCAGTGTTAGAACCTAGTAAGTATGCCTGCACCTCTGCTTCTGACAATGGCACTGGCTTACTTCCTGGTCCAACGATTCATAATCATCTCAATAAGAACGTAACCAGGGTACATCTTCTTTGAAACTTGCTTTTTAACGCCATCCTTAGTTTCGGTAACCTCAACCATAGGTACTCGTACATCAAGAATCTGCTCTTCGAGATGCTGTGTCTCGATTGCCTTTTCAATGTTTGTCTTGACTTTGTTCTCGTAGCCTGAGTAAGTATGAACTACATACCACTTTGCCTCTGCCATATGCGATGCCTCCATTAAAAGTTAACTAGGATATTAACACCCTTGTTGATCAATGCATCTAATACGATGATGATCACTGCTACAACTACTGACACAGCAACAACTGCTGTTGTCTGTTTTGACACGTCCTTAGGGTCTGCCCAAACGATTTTGTTAAATTCCGCTTTCAGACCTGCGAAACGTCCTGACTTTACCTTCTTCTCTTCTGCCATTTTGCACCTCCGCTAGACTACTTTGTCTCTTTGTGCATTGTGTGCTTCTTGCAGAATCTGCAATACTTCTTTGTTTCCATTCTGTCAGGGTGAGTCTTCTTGTCTTTTGTCATGTTGTAATTACGCTGCTGGCATTCTGTACATGCCAATGTTATCTTTGTGCGCACAACTTCCACCTCCGTTAAATTTCTACTTTGGTCCCCTTATACTCACTCACTTTAGCGAACAATAAGTGAGGCGAAAAAAGAGCATAAAAAAAAGACCTGCTTTTCTTAGTCGCTAGCTAAATTTATCATAGCTTGCAATAAGTGTCAAGTCTTTTTTTATTAGTCAATATTAACCCTTTACGCCACCGAGTGTTACGCCACCTACGATGTGCTTAGATAGTATGAGGTATACTATTATAACAGGGAAGATTGAGAATGCAATCATCATGTAAACCTGTCCCATATCAAACTTAAGCCAGTCTGCGTTACGGAGCTGAGCAATAAGAATAGGAAGAGTCTTCTTTGCATCATCATGAAGTACAAGTGCTGGAGTGAAGTAATTATTCCAGCTACCTACGAAGCTGAAGATTGCCTGTACAGCAATAGCTGGCTTCATAAGTGGTACAACAATTTGGTTAAAGGTTCTAAATTCTCCTGAGCCATCGATTCTGGCTGCCTCTACAAGCGATAGAGGAAGTGTAGCATCCATGTATTGCTTCATATAGAAGAATACTGCAGGAGATGCTATTGCAGGTACAATAAGAGGTATTGTACTGTTATCAAGCTGCATCTTACCAATTAACTGTAAGAAACCAAGTACAGTAACCTGTGTTGGAATCATCATAATCATTAATATGAAAGTAAAGATGAACTTCTTACCCTTAAAGTCGTATGCGTGAATAGCATAAGCTGTCATTGTTGAGAAATATGTAGCTAAGGTTGCTGTTAAAAATGCAATTATTAATGAGTTGAACATACCTCTTATAATAGGTAAAGTTCCGTTTTTAAGATTTACCCAGTTCTCAATAAAATGATCACTTGGGATCGCTGTAAAGCCTGCACTCAATTCTGAATTACTTCTTGTAGCGTTAATAAACAGTACATAGAACCAGAATAAGCATAGGAAAGATATTAATATTAATACAATGTAGGCAACTAGTCTTCTGGCATGAATACCACCGCCGGATTGTTTCTTTTTTTCTGCCATTGTTATTCTCCTTGTTTATTTCTTTTCTGAATTTGTAAACTTATAAACAACCATGCTTAGTATTCCAGTGATTATAAACATGTATACTGAAAGTGCGCCGGCAAGACCGAAGTTCTTGCTAAACAAATGCTTGTTCAAGTACATGATAAGTGTCATTGATGAACGCATTGGATCACCAGTACCGTTTGTTAAAATCTGTGGAACATCAAACATCTGTAAACCACCGATAAGTGATGTAATCATTACATATACCAAGATTGGTCTAAGTAATGGCAGAGTGATTTTATAAAAAATCTGATTAGCAGTTGCTCCATCTACCTGAGCAGCCTCGAAAAGAGATGGGTCGATTCCCATCATACCTGCCATCAGAAGAATAGTCGTATTTCCAAACCACATAAGACAGTTCATTGTAGCCACAAGTCCTCTAACAGTTCCTGCGTGGCTCATAAACTTAAATGCTTCCTTAAAAACGCCAATCTGAATTAATAAAGAGTTGATTGGACCGCTGTCAGCGAATAATGTAAAGAATAACATTGCAAATGCAGATGCCATGATAAGGTTAGGCATGTAAATTACAGTCTTGAAGAATGTCTGGCACTTTAATCTAAGTGATGGGTCTGTAAACCAGGCACCTAATAATAATGAAAGAACAATCTGTGGGATGAATCCTAAAATCCACATAATCATTGTGTTCTTAAAGTATAATGGCAAGTCACCATTTGTAATTATTGTCTTATAATTTTCGATTCCAACAAAGTTAGGACCAATCTGTGTTAATCCTGAACGATAATTCTCAAAAAACGAATTGTATATTGTAGATACTAAAGGTATCAACTGAAACACTATAAATACAACAAGGAAAGGAATAAGGAATATGTAGCCCCACTTGTTATATCTAACTACTTTACTTTTCTTAGCCATAAATGCTCCCTTTTTTCTTTTAAATAGGGCGCATAGAGCCTATCCCCCACGCGCCCCAAATTTAATTATCCATCAATTGAGTATAATTATTAGTCTACTGTTACATCTGGATACTTCTCATGAACAGCCTTCTTGAACATATCAAGAGCCTCATCCTTTGTAGCGTTGCCAAGGAAGTAGTTCTTCATAGCCTTCTCAAGCTCTTCTGTACATCCCTGATCATAAGCAGAAAGGTTAGAAAGGTCGATCTTCTCTGCACCTTCTGCAAGCTGTGCGTATGGGTTCTGTCCGCCAAGAAGCTCAAGGTTACCAGACTCATCTGATGCAAGTTCCTTAAGAACTGTCTTAGAGTTTACACAGTCAGCATCCTGCTGAGCGATTTCCTTAAGAACATCCTTGTCTGTTGTCATTGTAAGGATGATATCCTTTACAAGGTTAGCATTATCTGTACCTGTTGCAGCGCAGATCCATGTACCACCCCAGTAGTAAGACTGTGGTCCAACGCAGTAGCCCCAGCCACCCTGGTTAGCGATTGTGCCTTCTTCGTCAGCTGCAAGGCAGAAGTTGAAGAACCAAGCTGGTCCAAAGTAGCAGAAGATGTTTCCTTCTGGTCTCTTACCCTTTGCCCAGTCATCGCCCCAAAGGTCATCTGTTGTCTCAGCCTTAGCATCAACAAGTTCCTTAGAGTCATCGATCCACTTATCGATGTTCTTATCCATTACTAACTTGCCATCCTGTACCCACTTACCAGATACGTTGTTTGAATATGTACGATATGTATCAAATGCTGAGCACATCTTGTAACCAGCACCAACAATCTTCTCTGATGTCTCTTTGAACTTATCCCAATCAGATACAAGTGCCTGTACTTCATCAGGATCATCTGTTCCAAGAACTTCCTTAGCCATCTCTCTGTTGTAGATAAGACCAGCTGAGCAAGCCTGCCATGAAGCACCCTTTAAGTTACCGTTTGAATCTGTAACGATATCCTGTGTGTACTTGTACTGATCAGCAAGGTCAGCATCTGTAATACCAAGATCCTTAAGAGGCATAGCATAATCTGTATCAACATACTTTAAAGCGTAGTCAGCTTCAACAAGGAATAAATCCACCTTGTCGTCTGCAGATGCAGATTCCTGAGCTAAAAGAGCTTCATCAAGGTTGTTCTGATATGCATTGTCTGTAGAAGGTGTGATTGTCCAGACTACATCAACATCACCGATTTTACCATGTGTAGCATCTACTTCTTCGTAATCCTTGTAATGTGATTTAAGTCTTGACTGGAACTCATCATTCCAGCAGTGAATGTTGAGAACCTTACCTGTGTCCTCAGCAAGCTCTACTGCAGCGTCAGCTGATTCTGTAGAACTATCAGCTGTTTCTGTAGAAGCAGATTCTGTGCTTCCACATCCAGCAAACATAGTTGCTGTCATTGTTGCTATTGCTAGCAAACTAACAATTCTTCTTTTCATTTGTCTTCCTCCCAATTTCACGCATTATACGCGTTTTGATTGATTGTTCTTGCATTTATTTTTAGTTGATTTCTCAACTCAATGCCTAATTAAGCTTTTTAAGAGTATCCCCCTCAAGCAATCTTCCTTTTACAACTACCTGCTTAACAAGTGTTGTTTTTGGTCTTTCAATTAAGTCGATGAGATTTTTAGCTGCCTGTAAACCAAGCTCATCTGCATCCTGACGGTATGTAGTAAGTCTTGGTCTGATATGTCTGGCAACTTTGATACCGTCGAAGCCTACAACTGAAACATCATCTGGCACCTTTAATCCCTTTTCCATGACAGCTCTCATTCCGCCGTAAGCTGCATAGTCATCTGGATAAAAGATACATGTTGGTCTTTCTGGTAAATCCAGAAGCTCCAGTGTTGTTTCGTATGCTCCATGAGTATCTCTATATGGTGACTCCCTCATGTATTCGTCTGGCACGGTAATGCCGTGTTCCTCTAATCTCTTATTGAAAGTAATAATTCGTGTTCTTGTAACTGATGAATCAGCGCCGTGAATATAGGCTATTTTCTTATGACCATTTTCCACTACAAAATCAACCAGCTTATTAATTCCATCTACATTATCTGAAAGGATTGTTGTTGTATCATTGTAGATGTGATCAATTGTTACAACTGGAATATCACTCTTTACCAGTTCCACAACCTCTGGGTCATCGAAATGAACATTTGCAATTATGATTCCATCAAATCTTCTGTATCTAGCATGATTAAGATATGATGTTCTGCCCGGTGTGTTCCTATCGTTGGAAATAAAGGTGATGTCGTACCCTTCTCTTTCTACTTCCTTTTTGAAGCTCTCAAGTACGCTAGCGAAAAAGTCGTGTTGCAATCCACTGTTTGCATCGTCCATGAACAAAACTCCTAAGTTGTGAGTTCTATTTGTTTTCATAGACTTTGCTGCCGCATTCGGTACGTAGCCCATCTCTCTAGCCGTTCTTCTGATTCTTGCTTTTGTCTCTGCTCCGATGTCGCTGTGATCATTAAGTGCCTTACTGACAGTTGCTACGGATACATTACATTGGCTTGCAATATCCTTTAATGAGACCATTATTCCTTCCTTTTCCCTTCTGAAAACGCTTAATCGTTTTCGTAACTTAAATATAGCTCGTTTTTCGTAAATCCACAAGAGATTTTCAAAAATTTGTGTTTTCGTGAAAGTTTCGTTAATCGTTTTAGTGAAACCTGCACAAATATATTGTACCCCATTTGCTTTTTAACCTCAATATGTTATTCTTATTGCGTGAGAAGTATGCCTATTTGCTTAAACGTTTACGTGCGATTTAGCATAGATTATACCTACTTTTCATCTGTAAACAGCTTAAACGTTTACTTAACTTAATATCAATTTAGTTTAGGGAGGATCATATGAAATACGGTTTTTTCGATGATAACAATAAAGAATATGTTATCACCACTCCAAAAACTCCTTTGCCTTGGATTAACTACCTGGGCTGTACGGATTTTTTCACACTGATATCTAACACCTGCGGTGGCTATACCTTCTATAAGGATGCAAAGCTTCTTCGTATGACTAGATATCGTTACAACGACACAACACCAGATACTAACGGAAAATATTTCTATATTAAGGATGGGGATACAATCTGGAACCCAGGTTGGCAGCCTACAAAAACTGAGCTTGATTCTTACGAATGTCGCCATGGTATTGGCTACAGCAAATTCACAGGCTCAAAGAACGATATTAAGGCTAGCCTTACAACTTTCGTTCCAATTGGTGACCCTGTAGAGCTTACAAAGGTTACATTAACAAACACAGGCTCAGCTAAAAAGGACATTACACTTTTCTCTTATGTAGAATGGTGCTTATGGAATGCTGATGATGATATGAAGAACTATCAGCGTAACCTTTCAATCGGTGAAGTTGAAGTAATAGATTCTACTATTTATCACAAGACAGAATACAGAGAGCGCCGTAACCACTATGCAGTTTACTCTGTAAATACTAAGATTGACGGCTTTGAAACAAGCCGTGATGAATTCCGTGGTGCATACAACGGACCAGATAAGCCAGCAGCTGTTATTGAAGGAACGCTTCACAACACAATCGCTTCTGGTTGGTATCCAATCGCTTCTCATCAGATTAATGTTAGCCTTGAAGCTGGCGAAAGCAAGACTTTCGTATTTGCTTTAGGATACGTTGAGAATGCTGAGGATGATAAGTGGGAAGCACCTGGTATCATCAATAAGAAGAAAGCTAACGCTCTTCTTGCTAAGTACCAGACAACAGAAGATTTCGATAAAGCTTTCGCAGCTCTTAATACATATTGGAATGACCTTCTTAGCAAGTTCCACATCGAGTCTAAGGATGAGCATGTAAACCGTATGGTTAACATTTGGAACCAGTATCAGTGTATGGTTACATTTAACATGTCACGTTCTGCTTCTTACTATGAGACAGGTATTGGCCGTGGAATGGGATTCAGAGATTCTTGTCAGGATCTTCTTGGTTTCGTTCACTTAATTCCTGACAGAGCTAGAGAGCGTATCATTGATATCGCTTCAACCCAGTTCCAGGATGGCAGCGCTTACCATCAGTATCAGCCTCTTACAAAGAAGGGCAATTCTGATATCGGTTCAGGCTTTAACGATGATCCATTATGGCTAATCGCTGGAACAAGCGCTTACATTCGTGAAACAGGTGATACTTCAATCCTTAAGGAGATGGTTCCATACGACAACGATATGTCAGTGGCAACTACTCTTATGGAGCATTTACAGCGTTCATTTGATTATATTGTTAATCACAAGGGTCCACACGACCTTCCACTTATCGGTCGTGCCGATTGGAATGACTGCTTGAACCTTAACTGCTTCTCTGAGCATCCAGGTGAAAGCTTCCAGTGCTTCGGACCTTCTGAGGGACCTGTTGCTGAATCAGTATTTATTGCTGGTATGTTTGT
Source organism: uncultured Pseudobutyrivibrio sp. (assembly GCA_902775195.1). Classification (GTDB taxonomy): domain Bacteria; phylum Bacillota; class Clostridia; order Lachnospirales; family Lachnospiraceae; genus Pseudobutyrivibrio. The sequence goes on along the minus strand of CACYLQ010000052.1, from coordinate 3,818 downwards.
AAAATATGGCCGTGAATACGCAGACCTTTGCAAGCTCATGGGCGACAACGCTGAAGCTGACAGAGTTTTAGCTGAAGTTGATAAGATGATTAAAGCCATTGAGAAGGATGGCTGGGACGGCGAGTGGTTCGTAAGAGCTTATGATGCATACAGCCACAAAGTTGGTTCTAAGGAATGTGATGAAGGACAGATTTACATCGAGCCACAAGGTATGTGCGTAATGGCCGGAGTTGGTGTTGATGATGGTAACGCAAAGAAGGCCCTTGATTCAGTTAAAGAGAAGCTTGATACAAAGTACGGTGTAATGATTCTTCAGCCTGCTTACACAAGATATCATCTTGAGCTTGGCGAAATCACATCATATCCACCAGGATACAAGGAAAATGCTGGTATCTTCTGCCACAACAACCCATGGATTTCTATTGCAGAAACATGCATTGGTCGTGGCGACAGAGCATTTGAAGTTTACAAGAAGACTTGTCCATCATATATTGAGGACATTTCTGAGATTCATAGAACAGAGCCTTATGTTTACTCACAGATGGTTGCTGGCGCAGATGCTAGATTCCACGGTGAGGCAAAGAACAGCTGGCTTACAGGAACTGCTGCATGGACATTTACAAATATCTCTCAGTACATCCTTGGTATTTACCCAACACTAGAGGGACTTTCAGTTAATCCATGTATCCCTGCAGAGTTCGGTGATTTCAATATCACACGTGTTTACCGCGGCGTAACCTACAATATTGAAATCAAGAACCCTAACAAGGTTCAAAAGGGTGTAGCTTCACTTACAGTTGACGGCGTAGAGGTTAAGGGTAATGTAATCCCATTCGACGGTAGCAAGAAGACTGTAAATGTAATTGCTACAATGAATTAGTTTCTTTTTCTTCATTAAATTTTATTATTCTCCTTCTATGAATGAGCCAGGCATTGACATGCCTGGCTCTTCTGCTTAATAATTATCCTTATGAAAAGAACATTAAAATACGAAATAGCAACTGAATACGATGGATTTCAGATAGATAAATATCTTAAAGCTCAAGGTTACTCTTCTGCTAACATCACCGCCATCAAAAAGATGCCAAATAACGTTGTAATCGATGGCGAGTGGGTTCATATGAACTATAAGCTAAAGGCAGGAGAGATTTTGACTGTGAATATCACCGAGGAGGATTCTTCCGAAAAGATTCCTGCTGTTAAGATGGATTTAGATATTGTATATGAGGATGAGGATATTATTGTGATTAATAAGCCTGCTGGGCTGCCAATACATCCTAGTCTTAATCATTACGAGGATTCTTTGGCCAACGGGCTGGCCTATTATTATGAGTCCCAAGGTAAGCCTTTTATTTTCCGTTGTGCCAACAGATTAGATAAGAATACTTCTGGCCTTACTGTTATAGCCAAGCATTTGGTTAGTGCCAATATAATATCTACAGCTGTTAAAAACAGACAGTTTCACAGGGAATACTATGCTATTGTAAGAGGTTCCTTAGAACAAAAGGAAGGTACTATAGATGCGCCTATTGGGCGTGTTGGCGAATCTATTATTAACAGACAGGTTGATTTTGAAAACGGTGAGCGAGCCGTTACCCACTATAAGGTTGTAGAGGAAATGAATGGGCATAGTCTTGTTTCCATACATTTGGAAACAGGGCGCACTCATCAGATTAGGGTGCATTTCAAATATATCGGGCATCCGCTGATTGGGGATTATTTGTATAATCCGGATTTTGAATGGATGGATAGACAGGCGTTGCATTCACGTAAGATTGAATTTAGGCATCCGATAACAAAAAAAGAGATGTCATTCACAGCAGATTTGCCAAGTGATATGGCTGCTGTAGTAGACACCTCATCCGGTCCTTCGGACCACCTTCCCCTCAAGGGGAAGGCATTCAATTCATGATTTCCTTCAAACCTTCGTATTCGCGGTTTATCTCGGCCACGGTGGCGGTGTCGCCGGACTCGCCATCTGGGTGATAAATCTTAATCAAATCCTTATAGCGCTTTTTAAGCGCTTTCTTATCAGATACACCAGAAAAGAACATCTCTCCTTGGACGATGTTATCTGGTTCATAGTATGGCTCCATGTAGCTGGACTGAACCTGCTCATAGAACTTTTTTCTACGCTCAAATTGTTCTTTGTCTTCAGCGAACCTGGCGGTTTCCTGAATAAGCAAATCCCATTTAAGCTTAAACTGTTTCTCTCTTTGTTCAAGTGCGTGGATGCGCGCCTCAAACTCTCTTCTTTCCATTAGCAAATCGTTCCATGCTTTTTCTAACTCTTTATGTCGATCCTCAAGTGCCTGCATGTCGATGTTGCTTTGACATGTGCGATCTTTTGCCATAATAACTCTCCCGTATAACCCAATTACTAGAGTCAGGTCTGCTGCTAATGTCTATATATTGTACTACTGCCTAAACTTATACTGATTATACTAAATGCAAAACTACTTGTAAAATACAATATAAGCTCTATCTTTTGTACACTATGCCAGTATATGGTGTGAGCTCAACATGTATATTTCCACCTTCAACATTTATATCGGTCGGCATAATGGAATAGCCAACCTCGTTGGTCAAAATAACCCTTTCCATTTGAGAATTCATTGGTATGCCAGCAATCCAAACTGGTATATCCACTTCCATGGAATTTCCATTGGAATTGATTACCACAACAACCTGCTCGTTGGAATTAAATCTGGCATAGCTAATAAATCCCTGACCACATTTAAGAAATCTAAAAGAACCATCCTTAATAGCACGACTCTGTTTGTGAACCATAATCATATCACGGGTGTAATCTATAAGATTGTAATCGCAGTGACCCCATGGGAAGGTACGACGGCTATCTGGGTCGGTAAAACCACATACCCCTGCCTCATCACCATAATAAAGGGTAGGAGCTCCTGGCCAGGTCATCTGTACCATTTCTGCCAGCTTCATAATAGGGATGCTCACACCGTCTTCTGCGGCTCTGGCTCCCTTAGAATCTAAACGTCCTACAACATGATTAGTACGGGTCAAAAATCTGGAATGGTCATGGTTTGATAGCTGATTCATGGCACAGTACAAAGATGGTGTCTTCAATCTTGCCATAAAATGCAGCATGGTATTTTTAAATCTTTCGCCATCACCAATGGCACTAGGCTGGAATTCATCTGAATGCTTTTCCATTCCTGTTAAAAAGAATGTAAGCGGTTCCATAAATGCATCATAGTTCATTACCGTATCCCACTGGTCACCCGCCAACCAGGCACTAGGATTGCCGTAATGCTCCGCAAGGATGATTGCATTAGGATTGGCAGATTTTACTGCATTTCTAAAATCATGCCAGAATTTATGATTGAATTCCTCTGAGTGCCCCAAATCCGCTGCAACGTCAAGTCTCCAGCCATCGCAGTTATAAGGTGGGCTCACCCATTTCTTACCAATGTCTAGAATGTAATTGTATAGCTTTTCCGAAGCCTCGTAATTTAGCTTTGGCAAAGTGTCATGACTCCACCAGCCATCATACGATTTGTTATCTGGCCAAGAGTCTTCATAGAACCAGAAGAAGTCGTGATATGGGCTATCCTTGCTTTCGTAGGCTCCTGGGGCATAGCCTTCTTCCTTGGAATAAATTTTCTCTCTATTAAGCCATTTATTAAAGGAACCACAGTGATTGAATACACCGTCAATAATAACTCTGATTCCCTTTTCATGGGCCTCAGTAACGAAATCTGCAAAGAACTGGTTACTAGCCTCTAGGTTCTCTTTGTTTGTAACTCTAAGCTTGTATTTGGTGGCATGACTGTTGTCATAGTCACCGT
>CACYLQ010000051.1 GCA_902775195.1 uncultured Pseudobutyrivibrio sp. | reverse complement strand
ATTTCAAACAAGATAGCTGAAAATGTGTTAGCTGCCAACCCAAATCTAGAAACCACAAAGATTGATAAGATTAATCACGGATTGGGTCTCAAGATTGTTCAGGAAACACTTAATTCTAATGATGGTATTTTGGGCACATCCATTGAAGGCAGCTATTTCAAAGCCAAGTTTATGATACCTATGAAATAAATGCTGTATCTATGCGTATAATATTTATTTGTTGCCAACTTAGCCAGGAATAATTTAGAATAGATATAGTACATATATAAACAATTTGGGAGAATTCACATGAATCAGCACGGAAACGCAAAGCCAAAATCAAATATCGACAAGCTAGAAAACATAAAGGCTCAGCTACCAGAATGCGTACATGGGTATTTTGATTTTGGTTCCCATGATAAAGCTATTTTGACTAAGCTTAATTACGCCAGGGATTTGCTATATTTCTTCGAATATACAGTAAACTTCCTGCCCTATTTTCCAGAAAAGAAAACTTCAGAACTTACTATAGAATACCTAAAGGCAATCACTCCAAACGACATTAATAAATTTGTTACATGGATGAAAGATAAGCAGGATTTGTCGGAAAGAACCTGCGCCCGTCGCAGATCTTCCGTTTCCATAATTTATAATTACCTGATTAATACAGAACGAAAGCTAGATTTTAATCCAGTTACTGGTTCTGAAGGTATTTCTATTGAGCAAAGCGATTTCGTCACCTATCTAAATCTGGACGAACAGGCGAAGCTGTTAGATTGTATACAATATGGAACTGGGCTTACTAAGCGAGAATTGGCTTTCCATGAGAAATATAAAAAACGTGACCTGGCCATCATTTTCCTGTTTTTAGATACCGGACTTCGTATTTCCGAATTACAGGCACTTAATGTAAATGATGTGGTTATCTACGATGATTTGATAAAAGATGATTCTAATGAATGCTTTGTGCTCACTCTAAGAAAGGGCAAAAAAAGAAGCGGGAAAACTCCTTCAAAGGTGTATTTTTCCGACGAATCAAAGGAATATATTCAAGATTATCTTAAATCCAGGGAGATTCATGGAGAGAAATTTGATAGCAACACGCCTCTCTTCATCACCCTTGAAGGCAACAGACTTTCTGTCCGCCAGATTCAACAGATGCTAAAAAAATATGTTAGAGCGTCGCTTCACCGCAGTGATATCAGCGTGCACAAGCTCCGCTCCAGCTTTGCTATGGAATTTTATAAGGCTGAGCATGATATTTTAGTCCTTCAAAACCGAATGGGCCACGCTTCTATCGCTGCTACTAATATCTATGCTAGAGCCAGCGATAAGGAGGACGCTGTTAAGGCTTCTCGAAATTGGCGCGGAAAAAAAATCTAGACCTTTTGTAACACATTTGTGCTCACGAATATCTTCACTCACACTGCCCTCTTTTAATAATTCTGGGTGGTTGCAATTAGATATTAAAAATTGTATTATTAGATTAAATTTAGGTCTTAAAAATTGTAAATATATCTCTTTTTAGGCATCAAAAATTGTATTTTCACCTCAGATTAGGTCTTAAAAATTGTGATTAACACTTTGGAGGTATGATATATGCAGCGTTTTGCAATGGGTAAACTTATCGACTGGAAAAATAGTACAAAAAGAAAGCCTTTAGTTATAATGGGAGCACGTCAGGTTGGCAAGACTTGGTTAATGCAGGAATTTGGAAAACAATACTATAAAAAAGTAGCATATATATCATTCTACAACAACACTTCCATGGCTCGTGTATTTGAACAAGATTATGATATAAATAGAATTATTTCTGCAATCAATATCGAAGTTGGTTTTACTGTATCTGCCGATGATACGCTAATTATATTTGACGAAATACAAAATGCACCAAGAGCATTTGAATCTCTGAAATACTTTTATGAAGATGCCCCTGAATACCATGTTATTGTGGCAGGATCTCTTTTAGGTGTGGCCTTACATGAAGGTATTTCTTATCCCGTCGGAAAGGTGACTACATTAAATCTTTATCCACTCAATTTCAGAGAATTTCTATACGCAGTTGGTGAAAATGGTCTGGCTGATGCTCTTAAGACAAAAGATTATTCTTTAATTGATAGTTTTTCAGAAAAATATATTTATCATTTGAAAAACTACATGTATGTAGGTGGCATGCCAGAAGCTGTAAACGCTTTTTTAAATAACAGTGATTACTATGCAGCTAGAGAGATTCAAAAAGAAATTATACTTCAATATAAAGGCGATTTCGGCAAGCACATTTCTGCAAATGAAGTAGTTAGAGTTAATATGGTTTGGGATGGCATCCCAATGCAATTAGCAAAGGAGAATAAAAAATTTTTCTTTGGACAAATAAAAAAAGGCTCACGTAGTAGCGAATTCGAAAAAGCCATACAGTGGTTAGTTGATAGTGGTTTAGTATATCGTGTTCACAAAGTAAATGAACCTCATGTTCCTCTTTCTGCATACAAAGAGCTCTCATTTTTCAAACTATTCTTTTTGGATATTGGTTTGTTAGGTGCTATGAGTGAATTGGATTTACATTCTATTATCGAAGGTAACAGCCTATTTGTGGAATTTAAAGGTGCCCTAACAGAGCAATATGTTTTACAACAAATTATTAGCGATACTGAGTATTCACCATATTACTATGGGACTGAATCGGCTACTTTTGAGCAAGACTTTCTTATTCAAAAAGGAATGCATGCTGTCCCAATAGAAGTAAAGGCAGAGACTAATATTCGCTCTCAAAGTTTAAAGGCATATTATGATAAATTCCACCCTACTACTTCTATCAGATTATCCTTACTAAATTATAAAGAGCAGGAATGGATGGTTAATATTCCACTTTATGCTGTATGTAATATGTAGTAGCTATGATAGGCTTACATGGAGATTTAATTATCTATGAGTAACGAAGGACATCTATGTGATCAAAGATGCCCTTCATCATAGCAATATTGATACTTCCAAGCAATTAATTAAAAGCTTTAATTCCCTTTAAAACATGTCCATTATTATCAAACAACGCTTGATTTTCCCACTCGTTGCCTTTTCCTTTTTCAGCCCCTACACCTTTTAGCTGATACCATACTGGTTCCCAATAATATATGCCATCTATACATTCTTCACTTTTTGCAATAGCCACAATCTTTTTTAGAGCTAGGAACTGATTTTCTGGCGTTGCATCCATATTCATTGTCTTGCGTGTTAACTCTCCGGTGACAACATTTGGTGTATCATCATTAGATACATCAGTATATGGGAATGCTGTTTCTGCAATTATTACTTTCTTTCCAAATACATGATATGCATTTTTTGCGTTTTCGATAAATTTCTCATATGGACCAGCCCAATATGGATAATAGGACAATCCTATGTAATCATAATTTCCTATACCATATCTGTTAAGATTTCGAAAAAAATCCTCTGTTTGTTTTGTTTCAGCTCCACATTCAATATGAATCATAATTTTAGGCATTAAATAATCAGCATCACTGACTGATTTTACGGCATCTATTCCTGCATTTAGAAATCTAGAAATATATTCAGGATGGTCATGTGTACCATAGTCCCATAACAAGCCTCTACCAATTTCATTTCCAATTTGTACAATGTCAGGCCACGCATTATTATTTTTAAATTCAATCAACGAATCTAAGGTATATTTATAAATTGCATCACATAATTCGTCGACATTTTTTCCAATCCATGCCTTTGGAATTATCTGCTTTTGCCAATCAGCCCAAAAATCGCTGTAGTGAAAATCTAAATATATCCCTAAGCCTTTAGCCTTTGCCCTTTTTGCAATTGGTAATGTATTTCTTACATTACAATAATCGCCTCTATCAAAAGACAATGTGGGGTCATTAAACAACCTAAGTCTGATACTATTTATCCCATGATTTTTTAGAATATTTAATGCATCATCTTCTTTTCCATTTTCATCATAAAATACGGCTCCACAATCTTCCATCGCCTGTAAAGATGAAACATCTGCTCCTATAAGAAAACTCATTCTCCCGTCTCTCTTTCTATTCTCTTTGTCGAATCTCGTAAAATAAGCTGATAGCCTAATAATTGCCTATGGGGTATTTCGTTACCATGCAATAATTCATATAGATTTTTAGCTGCCGTCCATCCTAAATCTCTTGTATTGAACTCCAGGGCTGTAATAGGTGGATAGTGCATTTCAAGAACAGAGCTATCGTAAAATGATGCGACCTTAATATCTCTTGGTACCATAACATTTTCAGCTTTTAATCTATTTAGAACATTGACACAAATATTATCATCCATGCAAACAATACACTCTATCTGATTTTTTAAACAGTCATCTAATGCCTGTGCTGTTCTATGTGGATATCCAGCTTCATCAAAAATGTATCTTGTATCTAAAGAAATATCATTTTCAATATGTGCTTTAAAGAATCCGTTATATCTACTTTGAGTAACAACATGTGTCATATCAGCGCATAATAATGCCAACCTTCTATATCCCATTTTTAGAAGCAATGAGGTTAGTTCTTTGCAACCGTTTTCTTGGTCTACATCTACCTGATATACATTGTCATCCTCATATGAGCCAATAACGATAAAGGGAACCTTGTGCGCTTTTAAGAATTCAATATCTATGCCATTTTTAATTGTTCTCGTTAGAATGACTCCATCAACTTTATGATGTTTAATGATTTTCTCCAACTCACTTATATCCACAGCACTAGTTTTTATCGGAATAACATTGTAGTCTCTTGTGGCATAATAATCTATTACACTCAGTAGTGTTGCCTGAAAATATGGCATTTCAGCAAAGTTATCTTCTCCTGGAAGAGTTATGCAAATATTTTTTGTCTTTTTATCACTAAATTCTGCATTTTTGTTTTTAAGAACATACCCATTTGCCTGAAGATATTCCTGAATACGCTCTTTTGTTTTTATTGCTACTCTTCCATTCCCTGATAATGCTCTTGAAACAGTAGTTTGAGAAATATTAAGTTCTTCCGCTATTTTCTTAAGCTCTATTTCTTGCATGCTAACTCCTTAAATACAATCCGATATTTCTTATTTGTCCCATAATTTCAGGAGAATCTATTTCAATCCCAACATCAACTTGTGTGCCTGCTTCAAGAGATATGTCCAAAGTTCCTCTAGTCCAAATTCTATCTGATGGATAGATGTTAATATCTCTTCTATAATCTGCTAATTCAATATATGGCTTTACACAAACTCCCGTTGTATTATCACCTTTGTATTCAACGGCTAAACTATAGTCTCCCGTTTCTTTTATTGTAACGATTTGGTGCAATTTAAAATATACATTTCCCTTACTTTGAAAACTAAATATTTCTACATCATCGATTGCTTCTATTTTATAGTTAACATTATTTGGCTTATTGTAATTCCAATTACTTAAATCATTTGTAAATCCTGAGTCAAGTAAAATATTAGTACCATTAATAGGCTCGCTACAATCATCCGAATATCTTAGTTTTGAGTACATATTTCTTGCTTCATCTACACCTATTGGAAATGAACTATTCATCATTGTCAAAGTTTTCAGAGCTTTTCCTTCTGAATCCACAATCCCCATACAATATCCCCAGGCTGATGGATTGTCCGCTCGCATAAATGGTTCCCAATAAAAGAAACCCTTCCCTCTATTGTTATTTACCCCATTTATTATTCCTGAAATAATTTTTAAAGCCTCATACTGACCATCTTCGGAAGCAGGAAGACCTCCCAGTCGTACCTGACCCTTTCCAAATAATGAATCATCACCTAATTTGTGTGCATAGGCCACTTCAGCGATTATTAAATCTTTATGGTATCTTTCCTCTAATTTATTCAGGGTTTCATCTAAATCCTGATATGTGCCATGCCAAAATGGATAGTAAGATAACCCAATAATATCGAAATCTTCTACCCCGTTTCTCATTACTGCATCAAACCATTTTTCATAATAATGATAGCGTCCGCCATGGTCTAGATGTAGCATTATTTGGATAGCCTCTCCACCTTTAGAATTCCTAACACCTTTTATTCCTGCGTTCACTAATTTAGCTAAAGTCCTATAATCCTCACTATTTCCATCGGGCCAAAGCATTCCACATCTTATTTCATTGCCAACTTGAACCATAGCTGGTGACACACCGACTTCTGCTAATTTATCAAGTACACCTTTTGTATATTCATATAATGCATTAATTAGATCTCTACCATGAAGATATTCCCAATCCTTTGGTTTATTTTGATTACCTGGATCTGCCCACCAATCTGAATAATGAAAATCCAATAAATATGGAATGCCTATTTCCTTAATTCTCTTTGCAAGCTTTATAGTTTCATCTAAACTACAGTATCCGCCAGATTCAGGTATATTAGATGGGCTATTCCAAATGCGTATACGAGCATAGTTAAATCCCTTTTCTACTGCATAATCCAAAATATCTACAGTATTACCAAATTCATCAAAATATTTATATCCTTTGTCTAGCATTTCCTGATAAGAAGAAATGTCCATTCCTTTAATATAATTCATAGTATCTCCATTAGATAAAAAGGGTCAGTAAAAAACTGGCCCTTTTAAATTTTATATTCCGTTAGCAGCTTTATACTCAGTATACTGCTTTATGAATTCTTCTGTAAAAGCATCAACTCCAGCATCTTTTAATGCCTGGTGGAATTCCTCAATAGACTTCTCTGTGTCCTTGCCATAAATTCCAAGCGCAAAGCTCTGCTGATATTCTGAAACAACTGATTGAACAGCTGTATATTGATTCTGTACTGGCGATGGATCAAATGTGAATCCAGTCTGTTCTGGAATAAACTCCATTTCATCACAATGCTCACCGTAAGCTACAGCTCTTTCATCAAGACCAGCTTCATCTGGCTCGTCCTGCCTATTGATTGCCCATGCCCAACCATTCCATGGGTAATCTGCAGCTTTATCGAGTGTAACCCTATTTCCATCAGCATCTAACTCATAATGTGTACCTTCAATTCCACCTAATAATAGTCGGTTAAGGTCTACATCACTCTTCATATAATCAAGTACAAGTGCAGCTCTTTCAGGATCAGCTGATTTTTCTGTTATGGCTGTCGCATCAACGGAATATGCACCTCTGGAACGCTTAGTATCAGGTGTAACATCATAAACAGCATATGTTCCAAGACCTGATGATTCTAAATTATCACCTGCAGTAAACACTGAGCTATTCCATACAAAAGCTCCTGATGTACCATTTTCAAAATATGACTGTGAGTCTGTTGTATCATTTATTGCATTTGCAGACCAAACTCCTTTGCCAGCTAAATCAGCCATCTGGAGTGCATAATCAGTGTAATAATCTGACATATATGCATACTCTATATCCTCAGGAGCTGGAGCTTTTTCAGAATTATTAGCCTGATACAAGAAATCATATCCTTCAGTAACTCCTTGCAATGTATTTTCTTGACAGAACAATGTGAATAACTGCTCTCTGTTAGCATTTGTATTTAATGCGGTAACACCAGTCTCTGATTGCAGATTTGCCAATTCTTCAAGATATGTTTTGAAATTGTCCCAGCTGTCAGGTGTTGTAAGCGAATACTTATCTATCAAATCTTGTCTAACAACTGCACCGTTGTACGCTGTAAATGTTGCCTTTCCTTTAGGTACTGCATACACATCACCATTAATTGCAATTTCCTTCCATGCTTCCTCTGGAAGCTCTGCGTAGGTATATGGCAAATATGTCTGTATAAACTCATTATCAAGTTTCTTAAATGCGCCAGCAGCAACCTCATCATTGTAATAACACCAAGATGCTGTATATATCAAATCTACCTGTTCACCACCAGAAAGGAGTAATGAATATTTAGTTGCGTAATCGCTCCAATTCAAAAACTCAATATCAAGTGTTGTGTTTAAGTTTGGTTCAAAATATTCTGAATTAGCCTTTTCCAAAACAGCGTCCATATCTGCAGGCCTATCACCTAACACGTACATTACAATTGTTTCAGGTGTAGAAAAATTAAATCCCTTTCCTGCATATGGGCTGTCTGCTGATATAGCTGAATCATCTGAACCTTCAGCAGTAGTCTTTCCGTTAATAGTGTTAGCAGAACCAGAACTGTCACCACATGCCACCATTGACACTGTCATCGTTGCTGCTAAAATTGCCCCCACAATTTTCTTCATTCTTTTCTTCATGGTATCCTCCTCCATTATCCTCTTTTTATTATCAACCCTTAACTGCGCCAAGAGTTAATCCCTTAACAAAGTATTTCTGCAAAAATGGATATAATAAAACAATTGGACCTGTTGCAATAACAGTCATGGCCAATTTTAATCCTTCTGATGGTAGCTGCCCTACCTGCATGCCAGTTAATACTGCTATTCTTTTTAGTGCTTCTGAACTATTTAGAATATTCTGCAGCGTATACTGTAAGTTCCAATGCTCTCCCGTACTCATAAACAACATGCAGTTATACCAATCATTCCAATAAGCCAATGCTACAAATAAGGTTATTGTTGCCACCAAAGGCTTTGCCATTGGAAGAATGACTTTATAATAAATACAAAAGTCACCAGCACCATCAATTTTGGCGGCTTCAACCATTTCAAATGGAATACCTTTCATAAAGCTTTTAGCAATAATCATATTCCAAACAGAAAACATACCAGGGAGAATGAGAGAATAAATTCTGTTGGTGAAGCCTAAATATGTTGTGCACAAAAGATAATAAGGTACTAATCCACCATTAAATAACGTGGTAAAAAAGAAGAAGAATGAGAAGCAATTCTTCCAAGGAAAATCCCTTCTGGCCAACACATAACCTGTCATTGTAGTTAAAAAGATAGATGAAACTGTGCCTACAACTGTTACAAATATAGTTACCCCATAGGCCTTCAATATTGTTTGAGGACTTTTAAAAGCCATCGCATATGCTTCTGTCGAAAAATCCTTAGCTGTTAGCCACAATTTATATCCTGTTGTTACTATTGTGCTTTCTTTAGTAAATGAACCCATTATTATTAAATAAAACGGAATTACACAAGCAAGCGCAAAAAGAAAAACTAATATATATCCAATAACTTCAAATATAATTTGATCTTTGCCTTTTATTTTAGAACCCATTTCTATCCTCCCAATCTACTAGAATAATGTATAATCTGGAGCAATTTTCTTAACAATCCAGTTTGCAGTTATAATTGTTACAAAGCATAATAAAGATTGATACAATCCAGCGGCAGCTGTCATTCCAACATCAGGAGTTGTTAATAGCAATCTATAAATATATGTATCCAAAATATCTGATGATTTAAGTAATAATTGATTAGAGCCAACCAATTGATAGAACATACCAAAATCACCTCTAAAGATATTTCCAAGTGCTAATAGTGTCATAATCATTACTGTCGGTTTCAAAGAAGGAAGTGTGATATAGCGTATCTTCTGCCATACGTTAGCTCCATCAATAGATGCTGCCTCGTATAAATCCTGGCTTATTCCAGCAATAGCGGCTAAATAAATAACTGTTCCGTATCCGGTCTGCTTCCATAATCTAACGCAAACCATTATGATAGGCCATAATGCTGTATTACCATATATACTGTATTTTTCTCCACCTGCTGAAAGCAAAATTGAATTCAACACTCCATTGTCACCAAAGATATTCAGCATGATAGTAGAAACCACAACCCATGAGATGAAATACGGCAAGAACATAAAGCCTTGCGCAAATTTCTTAAACACCTTGTTATTCAACTCACTTAATATAATTGCGAATCCAACCTCGAATATCATTCCAAAGATTATAAAAGCAATATTATAGAGAAGTGTATTTCTTGTTAGTTGCCAAACCTTATTTGAAACAAATAAGAATTTAAAATTGTCTAATCCAACCCATGGACTACCAAATATTCCGTCAGCGTATCTGTAATTTTTAAAAGCTAATACTATTCCAGCCATTGGAATATAGCTAAATACGATTACGTAAATTAATGCTGGAACTAACATTATTAATAAGACTTTGTTTCTAGAAATTAATTTACCCATATACCCTCCCATTTTTGCGCATAATTGCGCATAATTACAAAATTCATTGTTTTGTGAACATTCTATGAACTTGCTTTGTGGTATTATTCTAGCTCTATATATGGCCCTAAACAATTCTCACAACCACTAAGATTTTTGCGCAATTATTATAAATTTGAGCAAAAAATAGGCATAAAATTTGCGCAATTGTAAAATAATTGCGCAATCACTAGATAACGCTCTCCACTTACCACTAAATATATAGGCACCCATGCTAGACCACTCATCACTGATGGAGAAGTACGTCAGATTCAACAGTTGCTAAAAAAATATGTCAGAGCAAGTGATAAAGAGGAAGCCGTCAAAGCTTAAAGGAATTGGCGCGAAAAAAAACATCTTCTTTCGTTAATTAGGTAAATAGCTTCATTTTGCTTCTCCTTGTCGTTTTTTAGGCTAATTACACATTTCAATAAACTGTCCCCTAAAAAATAATCAAATCTAGATATTTCAAAGTGCACAGTAATCAGATAATATTTTCTCCAACAAAAGGAGGAGAACTTGTTATGTATGAATTTAGCGATTTTAAAAAGATTGATATGCACTCGCATATTGGAACCTGGGGTAATCCATTTAACTTTAGTGGGGATATTAATTTAGTTATTGATTTGATGGATAAATTTAATATTGAAAAGACCGTCCTATGCCCATCCGATTCTTCTAAAAATGCGGATATTCTAGAAGCTTATGAAAAGGCTAAGGACCAGATTATTCCAGTGCCTTGGATTGATTGCACAAAAGAACAAGCCGCCTATGACGAACTAGAATATTTAATTCGTGATAAAGGCTGCAAGGGGGCAAAGATACAATCTTTATTTGATGGCTATGCTGCTGATTCTCCAATAGTA
>CACYLQ010000050.1 GCA_902775195.1 uncultured Pseudobutyrivibrio sp. | reverse complement strand
TAGATTTTGAAGCCTGCGGCGATAGCAGCTTCAATATACTCACGTTCTGTACCGCTGGCGTGATTACACCTAACTGTGTGTGAATGGTAATTAGCTAACATTATGAAATCCTCCAAATATCCTAAATAATAGCACAATAATGAAAAGTTTGCATTTGCTCAGAGAAAAGTGGATAAAAAAAGACAACAGACAGAAAAAATATTTAATGTTCAGAATATTTTATTTTCGATTTAACTTTTGGAGAAAATGTAGTATAATAGCCTTCGTCACTGTACGGTGTAAAAGTTTACAGTGCTAAAGTCTTGTAGGCTCTGTCTACAAAATAGAGACTGATACGATAAATAGAGGGAGGATAATTAAATGGATTCTAAACGTATCAAATGGTCCACACTTGCATTTATGGCATTTTCGACAGTATGGGGATTCGGAAATGTATTAAATGGATTTATTTACTTCAATGGTATCCAGAGTATTTTCAGCTGGATTCTCATGTTTGCTCTTTACTTCGTACCATATGCACTTATGGTAGGTGAGTTAGGTTCTGCATTCAAGACATCAGGTGGCGGTGTCAGCTCATGGATTTTCGGAACTACAGGAGCAAAGGCAGCTTACTATGCCGGATGGACATACTGGGCTTGCCACATCACTTACATCGCTTCTAAGTCTTCAGGTGGCTTAAAGGCTCTTAGCTGGGCAGTTTTCAGAAATGGTGAAACATACGATAGCTTCCCAACACTTGCAGTTCAGCTTGTAACATTCGCTATTTTACTTGTATTCTGCTATGTTGCTTCACGTGGTCTTAACCCACTTAAGAAGCTTGCAACTATCGCTGGTACATCTATGTTTGTAATGTCTATTCTTTACATCCTTATGATGTTTGCAGCACCTGCAATCAACCCACATGCAGCATACGTTCCAATGGAATTTACAAGACAGACACTTATTCCATCATTCAATGTTAAGTACTTTACATCACTTTCTATCCTTGTATTCGCAGTAGGTGGATGTGAGAAGATTTCTCCATACGTTAACAAGGTAGAGAACCCATCAAAGGGATTCCCTAAGGCAATGATCACACTTGCTGTTATGGTTATGGTATGTGCTATCCTTGGTACAATCGCTATGGGTATGATGTTTGACCCAGCTGATGTTAATGCTAACTTCGATGCATACAACTCAAACGGTTCTTACTGGGCATTCCAGAAACTTGGTGAGTACTATCATGTTGGTAACGCTATCATGATTATCTATGCACTTTGCAATGCAATCGGTCAGCTTTCAACACTTGTTATTTCAATCGATGCACCACTTCGTATGCTTCTTGACAACGAAGATGCTAGAGAGTTCATCCCTTCTAAGCTTCTTAAGAAGAACGATGCAGGCGCTTATGTAAATGGTATCAAGATGGTAGCAGTTCTTTCAGGTGCAATCATCCTTATCCAGTCATTCGTTCCTGGTGCAGCTGTAGTTCTTAAGCAGCTTACAAAGCTTAACTCAGTATGTATGCCACTTCGTTACCTTTGGGTATTCTTCGCATACATCATGCTTCGTAAGGCTGGTGAGAAGTTCAATCCAGAGTACAAGTTCGTTAAGAATCAGGCTGTAGCAATCTTCGCAGGTTGCTGGTGCTTCTTCGTAACAGCAGCTAGCTGCTTACTTGGTATGTATGTAGAGGGCGATTTATTCAACACATTCCTTAACATCCTCACACCAATCGTTCTTGCAGCACTTGGCGTAATCTTACCAATGATTGCTAAGAAAGAGCAGGCAGGTAAGTAAAATATAATTATTGAGAAACACCATGCTGCTTTCTATATTCACTTGGTGACATATCTTTATATCTTTTAAAGGCCTTGGAAAATGTAAATGCATCGCAGTATCCAACCATAATAGCAATATTATTGATGGATTCTGATGTGTTACATAACAATTCCGAGGCTTTTTTTATTCTGTAGGTGGCAAGGTACAGCTGCGGGGTGTACCCCGTGGCGTGCTTGAAAACGCGCGTAAGGTAACTGCGGTTCAGCCCACAGGCCCTTGCAATATCTTCTACATTAATAGGCTCTGAATATTTCAGCTGAATATATCTAATTGCACTTTTTACATAATTAAGTCTTGGGTCTATCTCCACTTCAGGTTGCTTGTTTATAGATTTAGTATTGAGGCAATTGAAGAATTCATAAACCTTACTGTAGCAGTAACATTCCTTGTCAGAGTTATCATAAATATCAGAAATGAATACTTCAATCTCACTGGCATCCCCATCTGGGGTAAATACAGGATTTTCTGCGGTAATACCTGCGCTGGCAAAAAGCTCGGTGCTTCTAGGACCGTCCACATGAATCCAAGCATATGACCAAGGGTCATCCTTATCTGCTTCATAGAAAGCCATAGATTTGGCAGGAATCAGAAATCCCTGGTTAGCATGAATATCAAATCTTTTTCCATCTAATATAAGATACCCTTTTCCAGATATTACATAATGGAAAATTGTTCTAGTTCTAATAATCGGACCATAGCTGTAGGATGGTTCGCATTTATAGCAGCCTACTTCAAACAAATAGAAATCATTTGAACTTGTCATATCCACGAATTTTACTTTGTCTACCCCAGTTTCGTTCATTCCATTCTCCCTATGATGTCACAAAGTGACATGAAAATATAAAATTACGACATCAACATAAAATAGCGATGTCAATATAATGATTATAGCAAAAATGAAAGAAGCGAGGAGACAAAATGGATATAAAGTTTAATGAGAAGGAAAAACAATTTCATCTTTTTAATTCAAAGATTAGCTACGTAATTGGAATTTGCTTAGACGGCGAAATCGGCCAGCTGTACTTCGGAAAAAGAATAAATGAAAACCAGGTTGTGCTTGACTACCAGTCTGCAGGATTACGTCCTTTGTGCTGTAACGTGAAGGAAGAGGAAAACTACACTAAGGAGCTGGCTCTTTTAGAATATCCAGCTTTCGGTAATGGAGATTTTAGAGACCCTGCTTACGAGATTCTTCAGGCTAATGGCTCTAGGGTAACTAATCTAATCTTTAGCGGTTATCGTATTTACGATAGCAAGGAGACTATACCAGGACTTCCTGCTACATATACAAATACTGATGATGAAGCAAAGACTCTTGAAATCATCTGCAGGGATGAAGTGGCTGGAATAGAAGCTACATTGTATTACACCATTTGGAGAGATTACCCTGTAGTCTGCCGCCATACCAGAATCAAAAATGTAGGAGTAGAAGAATTTAAGATAGAAAAAGCATTAAGCTGCAATCTTGATATTCCTGATATCAATTATGAGCTGATGCATTTTGAAGGAGCCTGGGGTAGAGAAAGAACACCGATCACACGCGATGTATCCCATGGCATCGCATCAGTAGAAAGCATGCGAGGTCATTCAAGTGCGAACTACAATCCATTTGTAATAATGAAGCGCAAGAACACAGATGAGTTTAAGGGCGAGGCTATGGGCTTCAGCCTTGTGTACAGCGGCAATTTCACTGTCATGACTCAGGCAGATACCTTCGGAAAGCTTAGATTCAACATGGGCATCAACCCAAAGTGGTTTAGCTGGCCATTGGCTCCACAGGAGTGCTTTGATACACCAGAGGTTATCATTACCTACACTCAGGATGGATTAAATGATTTAAGCCAGAATCTTCACAAGCTGATGAACAACAACCTGGTTAGAAGCTGCTATAAAAACAAGCCAAGACCAATCCTTCTAAACAACTGGGAAGCAACAGAGATGGATTTCACAGAAGAGAAAATCCTTAAGATTGCAAAGAAGGGCAAGGAAGCTGGAGTGGAGCTTTTTGTTCTTGATGATGGTTGGTTTGGAGCTAGAAATGATGATCATGCTGGTTTAGGAGACTGGGTAGTAAATACTGACAAGCTTCCAGAGGGAATCACAGGATTGTCTAAAAAGATTAATGACATGGGTCTTAAGTTTGGTCTTTGGATTGAGCCAGAAATGACAAACGAGGATTCCAATATGTACAGAGCACATCCTGATTGGGTACTGGCTGCTCCAAACAGAAAGAGAACCTTGGGCCGTCATCAGATGGTGCTTGATTATTCAAAGCCAGAGGTTGTGGACAATCTTTATGACCAGCTTTACAAGGTGATTTCAACAGCAAGCATTGATTACATTAAATGGGATATGAACCGTTCTATTACAGAATGCTTTAGCCAGAATCATGATGCAAGGGAGCAGGGCACCATTTATCACAAATATATCTTAGGGGTATACAGCCTTTACGAAAGATTAAAGGAAGCATTTCCTGACATCCTTTTTGAATCATGTGCTAGCGGTGGAGCCAGATTTGACGCAGGAATGCTTTACTATGCGCCTCAGGCTTGGACATCAGATGATACAGATGGCTACGAGCGTGTAAAGATTCAGTATGGCACAAGCTATGGCTATCCAATCGCATCAATGGGCTCACACGTATCAGCTTCTCCAAATCTTCAGACAGGCAGAAGCATGAAGATTAAGGATAGAGCCAACATTGCATATTTTGGTACCTTCGGATACGAGCTTGATTTAAACGAGATTTCTGAAGAGGATTTTGCAGAAGTAAAGGAACAGATAAAGTTTATGAAGGAGAATCGCGAACTGTTCCAGTACGGTACAATTTACAGATTGCAGTCTCCATTTGACCATAACATCGCATCATGGATGGTTGTATCAGAGGATAAGAAGAAGGCAATTTTCACAACCTATAAAAAGGAAAATGTTCCAAACATGGGTATTGAGAAGGTTAAGCTTCAGGGCTTAAATCCAGATTACCAGTACACAATCAACGGCGCTGCTAAGATGTACGGTGACTATTTAATGGAAGCTGGAATATCTATGAGCGAGAAGAATAAATTCTGGTTTGAAAGTGATGGAGACCATTCTTCACGAATTTATATATTAGAAGCATAAGTCACAAATTGACATCTTTAGGAAAAAGAAATCCATACAAACTAGGGGTAAATGAAGCTAATATGAAAATATCTTCAGAGAAGAGAGGCTAAACATATTATAGAGGGAGGTTTTTTAGCATGAAGGCAAAGAAATTAACTAGCTTATTACTGAGTTCAGTAATGGCACTTTCGATGGTAGCCTGCGGCGGTGCTGCAGATTCCACATCGACAGGAGAAACAGCGGATTCTACTGCTACAGAAACAGAGGCAATGAAGGGAAGCGTTGAAGGAGAGCTTACTGTTTCAATCTGGGATGAAAACCAGAGAAAAGGACTACAGGAAATCATTGATGAATGGTCAGCACAGTCAGGGGTAAAGGCTACTATTCAGGTTGTAGGTTGGGATGATTATTGGACACTTCTAGAGGCAGGTGCTTCTGGCGGAGAATTACCTGATGTATTCTGGATGCATTCAAATCAGGCACAGAAATACATGGAAAACGATATGCTCATGGATTTAACAGACAAAATCGCAGCTAGCGATAAGATTGACATGGGTAACTACTATGAAGGTATCGTAAACCTTTATCAGTTAAACGGTAAGCAGTACGCAGTTCCAAAGGACATCGATACAATCGCACTTTGGTACAACAAGACAATTTTTGATGAGATGGGCGTTGATTATCCAGATGACACATGGACATGGGATGATTTCGTAGATGCAGCAGCAAAGCTTACAAATGATGATCATTGGGGTTATGCTATTGCACCATCTAACAACCAGGATTCATTCTACAACGCAGTATATTCTATGGGTGGAGAAATCATCAGCGATGACAAGAAGTCATCAGGCTATGACAATCCAAACACAGTTAAGGCAATCAAGATGTTTGTAGATATGGTACAGGATGGCTCTTGTCCAGATCTTAACACTATCTCTGAATCAGGTGCAGATGTACTCTTCGAGTCAGGCAAGGTTGCTATGGTAACTCAGGGCTCATGGATGGTAGCAGCATTCAAGGATAACGAATACACAGCAGCAAACTGTGATGTTGCAGTTCTTCCAAAGGATGCAAAGACAGGCAAGAGAGTATCTATCTACAATGGTTTAGGTTGGGCTGCTTCAGCAAGCACAAAGAATCCAGATGCTGCATGGTCACTTATCGAATGGCTTGGTAGCAAGGAGATGCAGGAGAAGCAGGCAGAGCTTGGCGTTACAATGTCAGCTTATGAAGGCTGCTCAGACCTTTGGGTAAACTGCACAGACGTATTTGATCTTAACGGTCACATGAAGATGCTTGATGCAGATTTAGTATTCAGACCATATTCTAAGTACACAACAGTTTGGGAGGATATGCAGACAGAAAAGCTCAAGGAAGCTTGGACAGGAGACAAGGATGTTGAAACTGTTTGTAAGGAAATTTGCGACAGCATGAATCAGACGCTCAGCGAGGAGTAACTTTTTTTTCTTCTTCATATTTGTTAAATAAAGGTTCATCCTGCAGGTAACAAGCTATAATGTTTCTCAGGCGAAATATTAATTGAGCTGAGAAATATTATGCTTGTGACCGTAACAGGATGATTATTTTTCTAAAGCAGGAGACATAATGTTATGGGAAACAAAAAGAAAATAACTAATCGCCAGAGGAGCGAATTCATCTGGGGATGGCTTTTTATACTGCCAACTATGGTAGGTCTAATCGTTCTAAATATCATTCCGATTTTTCAAACAATATATCAAAGCTTTTTCAAAACGGGAGATTTTGGAAGAGGAAATATCTTTGTAGGCGGCGCAAACTATGTGAAGGTTTTTTCTGACACAGAGGTTTGGCAGGCTCTATGGAATACACTTAAATATGCAGTGGTTGAGGTTCCAATTTCTATAATCATTTCATTAGTTTTAGCAGTATTTTTAAATGGGAAAATAAAAGGTAAGAGCACCTTCAGAACTATCTTCTTCCTTCCAATGGTAGCAGCACCAGCAGCTATCGCTATGGTTTGGAGATGGCTTTACAATTCTGAGTTCGGCCTTTTAAATCATATATTACCAGGAAAAACAAACTGGATTTCAAATCCAAAAATCGCAATCTATTCAATCGCAATTATCGGTATCTGGTCAATCATCGGTTACAACATGGTTCTGTTTTTGGCAGGCCTGCAGGAGGTACCAAGGGATTATTACGAGGCAGCTGCAATAGATGGGGCAACAGGTGTACAGCAGTTTTTCAGCCTTACAATTCCTCTTATCTCACCAACCATCTTTTTCGTTTTGGTAACGAGAGTGATTGCAGCAATGCAGGTATTTGATGTTATCTACATGGTTATCGATAACAACAATCCAGCGCTTATGAAGACACAGTCACTGGTTTGCTTGTTCTACAAATATTCATTCACACAGAGCAATAAGGGCTATGGCGCCACAGTAGTAGTGGTACTTCTTGTAGTAATAATGTTCTTTACAGTACTACAGATGATAGGCCAAAAGAAGTGGGTTCATTATAACTAAAAGGGGTGAATGAAATGAGAAATAAAAACAAAGTAATCATATATATCATACTGATAATTATGTCATTTATTATGTTGGTTCCATTTGCATGGATGGTGCTTACTGCATTCAAAACAGTAGGCGAATCAACACAGATGGATCCATTTGTAATCTTCCCGTCACATTGGAGGGTAGACAACTTTGTTAAGGTAGTCCACAACGTCAATTTTGGAAGATTGTACTTTAACACAATTGCAATGATAGCCTTGCGCGTGCTTTGCGCTGTTCTTACATCTACAATAGCAGGCTACGCATTTGCAAGACTTCAGTTCAAAGGTAGAGATTTGATGTTTGCCTTGGTATTGTTTCAGATGATGATACCATCACAGATTTTCATTATTCCACAGTATGTAATGGTAAGTAAGTTGGGCTGGACCAATTCGCTACTGGGCCTGCTGTTCCCTGGTATGGTATCAGCTTTTGGAACATTCTTGCTTAGACAGGCTTACTTGGGATTACCCAAGGAGCTGGAGGAGGCTGCAAGATTAGATGGCTGCAACATCGGCCAGACATTCTTGTTTATCATGGCTCCTCTTACAAAATCATCAATGGTTGCCCTGGGAATTTTCACAGCGGTATTTGCATATAAGGATTTGATGTGGCCAATGATTGTATGCCCTGATACAAACAAGACCACACTTGCAAGCGCACTATCAAAGATGCAGGGACAGTTCTCATCCAACTACCCTGAGCTAATGGCAGCAGCACTCATCGCTTGCCTGCCAATGATAGTAATCTACGTGATTTTCCAGAAGCAATTCATAGAAGGTATAGCCACATCTGGAGGAAAACTCTAGCAGAAAATTATTTAGGAGAATAATATTTGAGGAGGTTGTGATGAAAAACAAATGGGTGAAAAAAGCGATTGCCCTGGCTTTGGCATCGCAGGTAGTGGCAACAGGGGTGCCAGTACAAGCAGCGGCTGTAGATGATGTGAAGGAAGCCAAAGAGCAGACAATCGAAGATGAAGAAGTAGCGAAGGGGGCTACTGAGGAGGAAAAATCCGAAGAAAAATCTGAAGAGAAGTCTGAGGAAAAATCCGAGGAAAAGAAAGAAGAGGAATCTTCCAAAAAGGATGAAAAGGAAGAGTCAGCTGAATCTGAAAAGGATTTAGAGGAGGAATCAGAGGAAGAAACGGAAGAAGATTCCGAGGAAGATGAAGATAAAGATAAGAAAAAGAAGAAGCTGAAAGAGGAAGATGATAAAATTCCAAGTCCTGTATATGCTTACAATTTTGAGAGCGAGGATGCCGTAAAGGATAAGCTTCGCGATGATGCAAAGATTGTAAAGGATGAGCAGAAGGACAGCAGCGTTTTATATTTGCCAGGAAATGGCTCAATGGATTTGCCAGAGGATTTATTTGCAAAGATTGCTGAAAGTGAAAATGGGGAATTCACAATGTCACTTTGGGTTAATCCTTCATCAGATGCACAGAATTATTCAAAGCTCTTCGATGCAAGTAATGCACCAATCGGTGCAACAAATTCAGGTGCAAACTGGTGGAATGATCCTGATTTTGCATTTGCAGCAGGTGGCGGCGCTTACGACATGACACTTTATGTAGGTAAGCCAAATGAAAGCACAGATGTAAAGACAAAGGTTAAATTTGATAAGCAGCTTACAAGAGATGCTTGGCAGTATCTTACAGTTACATTTAAAGAGGATGAATACAAGGTTTATTTAAACGGTAAGAGCCTTGGCTATACAGATGGCGCTGACAACACTAAAAAGGTTGTGGATGTGCTTCCTAAGCTACTTGATTCAGATTATCTTAAGACATTAAAATATGCATCTTTAGGTAAATCATACTACACATCAGATAATGATTTTAAGGGCTACATGGATGATGTAGAGTTTTATGATGTGGCTTTAACAGAAGACCAGGTTAAGGAATTGTACAGCACATTCCCAGCTATGAAAAAGCCAGTATCACGTGGCACACTTGATATCGATATGAGTGCAAAGACAGGTCCTGTAAAGCACGGTGCAACAGGCTATCTTTACGGTGTAGGTGAAGATAACGTTCCTAGCGTAAATCTCCAGACCGCCATCAAGCCATACATGTGCGAGCAGAAGCCAGCAGAGGGCTTACAGCATCCAAACGGTGATGTGCTTATCATGGCAGACACCTTCTTAGAGGCAGGTGGCGATTCAATCCAAATCGCATGCCCAGATATCTATGCGAACTGGCCATACGAATATGAAGGAATGGATGAATATTGCGACAAGCTTCAGACAATGGTTAAGCAGACCAAGGAAGCAGGCCTTAGTGATGTGGCAGTATATGTTCTATTCAACGAGCCAGAAGGAAACTGGTTCAACGAAATCTGGAGCAATGATATGTCAAAGTTTGATGCAGCATGGCTCAAGGCTTATAAGGCTGTAAAGGAAATCGACAAGGATGCCAAGGTGGCAGGTCCAAACTTCTGCTGCTATCAGGCTAGACAGCTGGAAACCTACATGCAGTTCTGTGCTGAGAATGATTGCATTCCTTATCAGATTTCATGGCATGTACTTAACAACGATTTGTACAATAACTTCCATAATAATGTAGTTCACTATAGAGACCTTGAAAAGAAATACTGGCTTGAGCCAGGGCTTATCACAGAGCCAAGAGAAATCGTTATCAATGAGTATGCAGATTTCACACATCTTGGAGTACCAGGTGCTCTTGCAAGATGGATTGGTCTTTTCGAGGATGAAAAGGTAACAGCTTGTCTTGCATACTGGCATATCTCTAACAACCTTAGCGATTTGGCAGCAGATAACAACGAGCCAAACGGTGCATGGTGGTTGTACAAATGGTATGGTGAGCTTTCAGGTGAGACAGTAAACATTGATGTATCTGGCCTTCCACAGACACAGTTCTATGGGGTTGCATCAGTGGACAGCAACAAGAAATCTTCAAACGTAATCTTCGGTGGCGCAGAGAATGCTGTATTGAATCTTAACAATATCGACAAGAGCATTTTCGGTGACAAGATTGAAGTTAAATTTGAATGTACTGATTGGACAGGTATCAACGGTGCAGCAGTTGCTCCTACATATATGAAGAAGGAAGTATACGAAGTAGGTGAGGACGGAAGCTGCCAGATTAAGATGGACGAATTAGTTGCGGCAGCAGCTTACAATCTTACAATCACACCAGCTGATGCTGATGCCGAAGTTGGTTTAGTAGAAAATGGTCCTTGGAAGAAGACATACGAAGGCGAGGAAGCAGAGCTTACAGGCGGTGCAAGAGAGGCTGGAAAGAATCAAAGCTTTGCATGCTCAGGCATTGGCCAGGCACAGGGACTTGATAGCGAAAGCGCAAAGGCTACCTTCAAGGTAGATGTTCCAGAGGATGGCTACTATAGATTTGACATGGTTTATGGTGCCGGTACAGGCAACAACACTTACAACACAGCAGCAAATGATCCAAAAAATGCTCTTCAGAAGCTATTTGTAGATGGTGAGTACAAGACTGATATGTATCTTCAGAATACTCTTACATTCTACATGTCAGGCTTACATACAGAATATGTATATCTTACAAAGGGTGCACATGATATTTCTGTAAGTGGTACAGATAGCGAAGGCAAAGCATCAATCGACTGCGTATACCTTACATTTGTTGGTGATGAAAATGCACTTTACAATGACAAGAACGTAAAGACATACGAGGCAGAGCTTAGCGATTACAACATCCTTGGCAGCCAGACAGCAACAACAGTACGTACAGCAAACGATGTAAATGGCTACACAGGTGCAGGCTATGCAGTAGGCCTTGATACATCAGTTAAGGATGGTGGCGGTATCCGTTTCATCACATTTGCAAAGGAAAACGGAACCTACAAGCTTTCAGTTAAATACAATGGAAGCGACGCTGCAGAAATCGGCGTATATGTAAATAACTCTAACAAGACTTTAGATAGAAAGGTAGATACACTTAAGGCTGCAGAAACTGGTAGCGAATGGAGCACAGTTACTACAGATGTATTCCTTGAGAGAGGTATTAACATCATCGACCTTGATGCAACTAGTGCAGCACTTGCAGTAG
>CACYLQ010000049.1 GCA_902775195.1 uncultured Pseudobutyrivibrio sp. | reverse complement strand
TCTGTTAAAAGACCATAATAAAGGGCTGTGGATAGCTTAATATCCTCGTTAACATCTATGCCCTCTGTTCTAAGCAAATCCCATACTATAGTGGCGCAGCTGGCCTGATATGACCTAACCTCTGAAAGTACGGGAAGAGGACCTTCAACCTGATGATGGTCGATAATAGCAATGTTCTTTGCATCAAACTTTTGGATATTTCCTTCTTCGTACTGGCCATCTACTGTAACAAGTAATTCTGGTATTTCACCCTCTGGCAAGCCTAACATTTCTGCAAGCTTGTCCTGAGTCTTTACGTAACTAACATCTATGCCTAAATCAGTAATCATAAGCTTAAGGTTGCTTTTGGCTACCTCAAAGTTACCGCCGTAAATGAATTTGGCATTTTTGCCATTTTCAATAAAATATTTCAACACAGCAAAACCAGATGCAAGGGCATCTGCATCTGGGTTGTTGTGGCATTGAACTATAATATTGTCAAACTCTAATAATTGGGAGAGTCTCATTAAATATATCCTCCGAATAACTCTTCATACGTTATATATTATAACAATTTGCACTTTACAGCAAGGTTGTACTTAATGAAAAACCCACCAGCGGCGGCCGGTGGGCTATATTTTACTTAATAGGCTTTGTACTTACCGCTTAGAGCAAGCATGGCAAACATATACAGACAATTGTCGTAGTATCTGCGCTCTCCTGTTCTAAGTGGTGTGTTCCAAAATTCTTCGACAGCACGTAAGGCGTACTCGCCATCCGCTGCTAAACTCGCCTGAGCGATTGTAGCAGTCAAGCCTACCGGATGTAGAGCATTGCCTTCAAGGATAGTGCCGTCTATTTCATATATACCTCTGTTTTTATCAGAGGGAAGAGTGAAGAAGAAGCGTTGTAAATTGTTTGCAGTCTCTCTGCAAAATTTATCAAAATCGGAATCTTTTGATTCCCACTCATAAGCTAATCCTAAATTTGCAATTGTGCGGTATGCGTCACTGTAAAACCAATCATGACGTCCACCGAAATGCTCGTGGTCTGGATAAGGCTTTCCATCATAGTAGCTATATTCTGCTGAAAGACCTGTCTTTGGATGGCACGCCTTCTTCAAGTATGCTCTACTTGCGGCTGCTGCCTTTTTCCAAAATTCCTTATCCTCTTCATAGCAATTTTCTGCAAATAAGTCATAGAAATGTGGTAGATGATATGAGGGGTCTGTAAAATCTAGTCCAGGTACGAACTTGATTAAACCGTCATCTGTCCACATATTGTGTCCACCATAAAGTTCTTCATGATGGATGCATGTCCTAAGCAACTCTTTTGCCTGATGGCTGTAATTGTAATTTCCTTCACCATCACCCCATCTCTTGCTTGCAAAAATGAGTGACATTGCAAAGAATTCCTCTCCGTCAGGAGCTGGTCCAAAAGCATTTTTATTTCCGTCAGTTGCCACTGACCAGGCGAAGTATCCTTTATTTTCTCCCTGATCAAGATACATGTTTGTCATTGCCCAGTTCCATAGCTGGTCGAATTCTTTTTTCTTGTCAAGCTGGACACACATCATCATGCCATACGAGATTCCCTCGGTACGGGTATCGTTGTTACCCGTATCGATGAGATATCCCATGGAACCGTCTTCTGTGGTGCCATAAAAATTATTACTGCCATAAAAAATCTCATTAAATGTCTCTTCTACGCGAGCATCAATTTCCTCATGAGATTTACCAATTTCTAAAAAAACATTACGCATGTATTACTCCTTTACACCACCAAGTGTAAGTCCTGTTACAAAGTACTTCTGTAAGAATGGATAAATACAAATAATTGGAAGCATTGTTATGATAGTTGCTGCTGCTCTTACAGATGTAGGAGTTACAGAACCTTCACCTGCGTTCTTCATAGCCTCGGCTGATGAGCTCTGGTTAGAAACTGAAGAAAGGAGCTTCATTAACTCGTACTGTAAAGTTGTATACTGTGATGCCATTCTGTTATAAAGCATTGCATCGAACCATGAGTTCCACTGTCCTACAGCAACGAAGAGTGCAACAGTTGCATAAACTGGCTTGCATAATGGAGAAATGATTTTTAGGAAGATTGTTGTATAGCCAGCTCCATCAAGCTGTGCAGACTCTTCCAAACTGTCAGGAATACCTCTCATATAGGTTCTAATAACTAACATGTTAAAGGCAGAAAGCATTCCAGGAATTACATATACAGCAAAGCTGTTTGTAAGACCGAGGGATTTAAATAGAAGAAAGGTTGGAATCAATCCACCATTAACATACATTGTAATTACCCAAAACAGTGATACCTGCTTAGCGAAGATAAAGTCCTTACGGCTAACGATAAATGCAAGTATGGCATTTGTTACAAGAGCAAGAGCAGTACCTATTACAGTTCTTGCTACAGTAACGACAGCACCTGTAATAAGGTTATCTTTAGACAAAACTGTCTCATAGTTTTTCCATGTAAACACTCTAGGCCAAAGGTAAATACCACCTCTAAGAGCATCAGTACCATCATTTAATGAAACTGCTAAAGTGTTGAGTACAGGATAAAGTGTAACAACAACAAATATAATCATGAATAAGCCGTTACAAATTCTAAATGCTAAATCAGCACTAGAAATTTTCTTACGCTTTTTAGCTTTTGTCATAGCGACCTCCTTGGTTTTTCCAGCGGTGCGTGTAATATTTAATGTCTGATCCATAATGTGCACCTCCTAGAATAGTCTTTCTTCGCCGTGTTTCTTAGCAATGTGGTTAAAGAACACAATAAGAATAATAGAAACAAGACTCTTGAAAATACCTGCTGCAGTACCGATTGAATAATCACCCTGGCTGATACCCCATTTAAGTACGTAGATATCAATTGTCTGTGATACGTTCTGTACTAGACCATTTCCAAGTAAGTACTGAATTTCAAATCCGGCATTAAGTACATTACCAACGTTCATAAGTAAAAGAATCATAATTGTTGGTTTGATACCAGGAAGTGTTACGTTCTTAATTTTTGCCCATCTACCAGCACCGTCAATAGCTGCTGCTTCATAAAGTGATGGGTCAATAGATGTAATAGCTGCTAGATATATAATTGCATTCCAGCCTGTTTCCTTCCAAACATTAGCGAAGGCTACGATTGGCCAGAAGTATTTTTCGTGAGCAAAGAAATTGATTGCTTGATCAATCACTCCAAAATGAAGTAAAAGTGTATTAATAATACCTGTTCCTGAAAGTGCATCATGAAGGATACCAGTAACGATAATCCAAGAAAGGAAGTGTGGAAGATAAGAAATAGTCTGAACTACTTTCTTTCCACCCTTGAATGCCATTTCATTTAACAGGATGGCGAATAAAATTGCCATTACAAATGTAGAAACAAGATTGATAACTCCCATTGCAAGAGTATTTCGAATTACTCTTATGAATGTTGCGTCTGAAAATAATAATTTAAATTTGTCTAATCCAACAAACTCTGAATGTAAAAGACCTGTAACTGGTTTGTAGTTTTGGAATGCCATAAGCCATCCGCAAAGTGGTAGATAATGGAATATTACGCCATAAATAACAATTGCAACAGCCCAGACAATCAGCACTCTTTGGCGTTTAAAGTCGGCCATGGTTATTGATTTCTTAGTCATACTTTCCTCCCGATTTTGATAGAAATATAGCGAGCACCTCTCACAGCGTACCCTTTGATCAGTGCTCGCCAAGGGGTTTATACCTCTACCCGTTTTTTCTTACTTAATTTTTACTCGTATTTAGCTGCTTCTTCCATTCTTCTTTCAAGTTCAGCCTGCATCTCTGAAATAAAGTCTTCTGGCTTGCACTCTTCATAAACCTTCATGTACTCATCCCAACCCTTTTCAAAGTCGTCAGCCATAACAACCTTTGGAAGATACTGGTGCTTAATTTCACCCATCTTTGTCCAAGCTGTACCACCTGGTGTAGCTGTTGTCATTGAGCTAGAGAATGTGTACATTGGATACCAAGGACCTGGCTTTTCTGATGTACCAATCATCTCTACATATGTCTTAACACCATAAGCTTCGAAGCACTTCTTGATTGGCTCTGAAAGTCCATCGAAGAATTCCTGTTCCTGTCCATCAGACTTCATAGCATTCTTGCCATCACGGCTTGTTCCAGAATACTGTGGGAAGTATGAGTATGAGCATGTGTGTGAAGCCTTGTAAGCTGTATCAGATGCCTGCTTTCTCATCTCTGGTGTTCTGTAATATAATCCATCATCACCAACTAAGTAATCTTCACCTTCAACACCCCAGAATCTTAAATCGTGAATATCCTGGTCAAGAAGATCATTTACAAACTGAAGTGCACCCTCAACATCCTTGCATGATGTTGTGATTGCAAGACCTGAAGATACATTAAGAACTCCGCCTGAGTTATGCCACTGGTTGTGCATTCCTTTTTCAATTGTGATTGGAAGTGGAACGTACTGGCAACCCTGCTCATCAAGACCTGCTGACTTGATTGCATCTTCACCTGTGTAAGCGAAATCCCACCACTGGTCAATCATACCAAGTACACGACCAGAAGAAATCTTAGCGATGTACTCATCATATGTCTGTGTGAATGACTCAGGATCTACGATACCCTTCTTGTATTCCTCATTTAACTTCTGGAAGTATTTCTTAGCTGTTGGTGTTGTGTTGTAATCAATAACCTGAAGCTTCTCTGGATCTACGATAACTGATCCATCGTTTGGATAACCATCAAGGAACTCTGGTGCATTCTCAAGACAGAAGTATCTCCAATCATCACAAAGGATTGTGTATGGGATATTCTTTGTTGTACCATCAGCCATTGTTGGGTTAGCTTCGTTGTATGCTTCGATTAAGTCGAAGTACTCATCCATTGTCTCAACCTTTGGATATCCAGCCCACTCAAGAACTCTTGCCTGAATCCAGAATGCTTCATCGTTGTGTGTACATACACGCTCTTCTCCGTAGATGTTAGAGAACTGTGGAATCCAGTAGATGTGTCCGTCGCTCTGACGAAGCTGATCCCATTCCTGCTCTGTGAAGTATTCTTTAATGTTTGGATACTTGTCGATATAGTCATCAAGAGGTACTAAAGCGCCTGCTTCGTACATCTGAACTGAACCATTTCCAGCTTCTACGAAATCTGGATACTCGCCACCAGCGATAAGAGTACCAATTGCCTCTTCAGCTGTCTGACCTGTTAACCATGTCTCCTTAACCTTGCAACCAGTCTTCTCAGCAATAATCTGCTGGATCTCGTTGTCATCATTGATTTCTGAACCAGGTACTGCAAAGAATGCTGTAAATTCTTTGATACCATCCTCATTAACTGCTCCGCCGCTTCCTGCTTCTTTACCGCAGCCAGCAAGCATGCTTGAGAGCATCGCAGTGATAAGTAACGCACTTACGATTTTCTTCTTCATAAATGATAAACCCTCCTTTTATTTGTGGGACTTATGTGTCCCTCTTTGATAATGGTATTGTATGACAAATTTATGAACTAAACACCCAAAAAAGTATAGATTAAAGGGGGAGAAAATTTAAACTTTTCCCCGGGTAAAAATTAAAGGTCTAGCCATTCGGCTAGACCCCCATGTTTTTCTTATATTTAGTTGGCGTACAGCCATTGGCTTCAATAAACTTGTTGACGAAATAGTCCACGTCTTTATAGCCTACAGCTTCTGCAACCTCATATATTTTCATATCGCTTTTACGAAGTAAACGTGATGCTTCCTCAATGCGCTTCTCATTAAGATAGTCCTTGAAGGAGCAACCATACTTCTTGCGAAATAGCTGTCCTAAGTATGCAGAATTAATAAAATATTTTTCTGCCAAATCTTTAAGGGTAAGATTGCTTGCAAAGTTTTTTTTAATCTCCTCTTCTATATCACCTAAGACACCCTTGGATACGTTTTTACGTAGCTGGGCTAAATATTCACCATAGGCGTATGCCATACGACAAAGGTGAGTTTTTCCGCCTCGGCGGATTCCTTCTTCTGATGTACTTTCAGATATCATACGAAGGATTTCCTCCTGGTTAACCTCGCTATCAAGCTCACTAGCCAGGTGAATCAACTGAAACATCAAATAGTTGATGTTAAGATTCATGGTAGATTCTGTAACACCTGTATTTTTCATTTCTCCGTAGAAGGCATCTACCTTTTCACGGATTTCTATATGGCCACCCTTTTCGATGGCATCAATAAGGTCATCCAGCTGTTTCTTACAAATAAGAATGCCTGAATCTGTTATTTTATATTCTTCTTCATAGTAGTAAAGACTTTTCTTTTCTCTAAATCCCTGAAGGGAACGAAGCATATTTGCTGTACCATAGGATTTAGAAATATTTCTAATTCCCGATACGGTTTTACCAACAAGAACTGTGGCTGATAAATCCGTATTTGCGATAATATAATCAAGAAAGGCGTCAATAAATTCCTTCATGGACATCTGACGTCGCTGTCCCATTGATTCTGCGTAAATAAATCCAAGGTCATAAACCTTTTCACTATCAGATACATCCATCACACATAAATCTGCATCTGATTTAAGGAATTCCGTAGCAGCTGCATATAGCTTTTTAAGCTGCTCCTTTTTATCGTCATCGGAATAATCCTCTGAAAGGGTTTCATCCTCTAACTGGACCTCCAGATAACACATTTCATCATCTATATTTATTTTTTCAGAAAGATATTCGATATTCCCCTTATCAAACTTTCCACTAAGGAGGGCCATAAGATTTCTGTCCAAATACGCTCTTTCCTTTTTGGCTCTATCCTTGTCCATTGTTTCCTTTTCTGTATTAAGCGCAGAAACCTTTCTAAGGATTCCAAGCAGCTGTTCCTTTTCAACAGGCTTTAAAATGTAGTCTGTACAATTATATCTAAGGGCCTCCTGGGCATAATTAAATTCTGCGAAGCCGCTTAGAATAACAAAATAAATATCGCTGTGCTTAGATTCTCTAAGCTCCTTTAATAGCTCCAGTCCTGTCATCACTGGCATTTTAATATCAGCAATTACTAAATCCACTGAACTGTAATTAATAAAATCTAAAGCTTCCTTTCCATTGGTGGCAGTATATATTTCATACCCTTCTGCCTTCCAATCTAATAATAGCTTTAACCCCTGTAAAATAAATGGCTCATCATCGACTAATAATACTTTTAACATTAATTCACACCTTCTAATTTATCTATCGGAATACAGATTTGTACCAAAGTACCTGTACCCAGTTCTGAATCTAGATCAAATGTTACATTATTATCTGTAATCATTTTTAATCTTAGACATGCGTTCACAATACCAACTCTGCCCTTTTCCTTGAGCATATCGATATTAGCGCTGCGCATTTTACTTAATAATTCTTCTGCCTCCTCTTCTGGGATACCTGTTCCAGTATCCTCTATTTCAATTGTGACTTTAGATTCGTTCTCTGATATTCTAACAAAAATCCACCCCGGTGTCGTCTTACTTTCTATTCCGTGGACTACTGCATTTTCCACAAAAGTTACCAGGGTGAGCTTAGGTATCAACAATTTTCTACAATCATCAGCCACCTCTATCTCAAATGATAGTCTGTCACCAAATCGATATTTTTGTAGATTTAAATATGCTTTTACGAAATCTAATTCTGTCTCAATATAAATATTATCCTGCTGCCACTCCGTGTACTGGCGCTGAAGCTTCGCAAGATGCTCTACCATTTGCGCCGTTTCATTTTCCTGCTTAAGCAAAGAATGCATTCTTATGCTCTCTAATGAATTGAATAGGAAATGTGGATTAATCTGACTGTGTAGTGCCAGAAGCTCTGCATTTTTTCTGGCAACAACAGTTTCCTGCTCCTTTAATTTATTCTTATAAGTTGTATGCATCAAATCACTTACAAAAAGTGGCAAAGCAATGTTAATAAGAAGCATGAAGCACAACTGATACCACCTGTTCTTTAATATGTGCCAGAAGCTGGTTGGCGCCCCCACAATCTTAATCTGCATTTTTTTACCGTAGGCCTCAAAATCCTGCACAAAAGATATGTTGTGAAGATTGTCCACAGTTGAGTAATTCTTGGCAACATTACTGTATTTGCCGTTGGACATAAGTATATAGTCATCGTCACAAATGTATGCCCTAAACTCGTAATTCAAGTTTTCCAGCTGCTCAACAAACTGCGCATAATCAATCTCTATAAGCATAACATTTGGCGAATTATAATCATAGTAATTTAATCGTTGGAAAAAATAAACCGTTCTTAAAATTGATTTGTTTGGTCCCACTTTTGTGTCAAAATACAAGCCCTTTGTTAAGCCTGAATCTATCACATAATTGTACCAATCAGTGCCCTTTGCCTTTTCAATGTTCTGGAATTCTGCACCATTTATTATGGTGTCGTTATCCATATAAATCTTAAAGGACATTCCCGACTGGCTTGTGACCAAATGCAAAAGAGTATCATCAAAGAATGACTGATATGAATTATAATAATCTAACGCAGAACTATAATCTGCGTGCATAAAGCGGTGCACATACAGGCTGCTGTAAATGGCACTACCCAATTTAGCAGCCTGGTCCACCTGATTAAAAAATGTATAGTGAATTGCGTTAGCTTCGTTTTCTAAATGATGTCTGCGAACAGTTTGCTCGGTATTATAAATAGATGTCAAAATCAAACTATCCGAAAGGATAATTGGAATCACAACAAAAATAATATACAAAACTATTAGTCTTCTTCTACTTACTGTTGGATTGAATCTTCCTTTAATTTTAGAAAAAAGCTTAAACATTTCCCCAATACCTTTACTCTAATTCTGTAACACTAAGCCAAGAGAAGTCGCAATTATTGTTGCTCTCTTCGCCGTTAGATGAAGTATACATTCCCACTGTACAGCCAACAAATCCGCCTGCCTCTTCAGTTGTATATGGAATTAAATCCACATCATCCTTTACTAGTATATAATTATTGCCGCGGATTAGCCATACACTAGCTGACTGATTTTTTGCTTTTATTTCAATTTCTGCTGATGGGTTGTGTAATAATGTTGAAGCAATAACCTCTTCCTCACCCTTGATTACAGTTCTAACCTGAAGTTCAAGTGCTCCATTTCGCTTAACAATTTCAACAACCAAATGATTTGCATGATTCTGGAATAATACTAAACCACCGCACTCATTTTCATTAGTAGGATTGAATTCCACTCTGGTGCTAACCTTAAATGCATAATCCTTCTGACGTAAGCCTAAATATGAAGGATAGCATGTGTCTTCGATGCGTTCCTTTCTTGTGTGAAGTCTCATAAATCCAGGACGATCTGTAAGTGAATAAATCTCCTCATTTCTCTTCTCGATTCCAACTAATCTGTCATCAAGCTTGTCTGAATAGAAATGTAATGTATCACTCCAATCATTTTCCTGTGGGAATGGATGCTCCTCAAATGGAACCTCAACATCATCTGTAAGCTTGCCAATACCAGGATTGATTACTGGCCATCCATCTTCCCATTCAACCTTTGCAAGGAATGTCTCACGGCCGATACTGCAGTGCTTTTTGCAAGGACGTGATGCAAGCATAACGATATAGTAGTTACCGTTCTTATCATCTACCAAATCACCATGTCCAGCATAGATGATAGGATAATCCTTACCAAGATTTCTATGTGAGAAAATTGGGTTTCTAGGGCAGCCCTCGAACCACTTAAATAATTCCTTTGAACGAGCTACAGAGATAGCATGCTCTGGGCCTGTACCACCTTCTGCGTGGATAAGATAGTAATATCCATCCTTCTTGTAAAGATGTGGACCTTCTGGCCAGATAACATCTTTAACTGCGCCCTTCCAGATAGCCATAGACTCACCTGTAAGCTTCATTGTATTTAAATCTAATTCCTGTACCCAAATCTCCCAGTCTCCGTTATATCTAACTCCTTCTGGATTTGGTCTTGTTCCTACATAATAGCATTTTCCATTGTCATCAAAGAAAAGTGATGGGTCGATACCAGGTGCATCTTCGCCAAGATAATATGGCTCTGACCATGGGCCTGCTGGGTCCTTTGCAGTAACGATGAAGTTACCGCCATGGCTCACATTTGTTGTAATCATATAGAATGTGCCATTGTGCTCTCTTATTGTAGGAGCGAAAATTCCTCTTGAAATCTCGCCGCTTACTGGAAGCTGGCTCTCATTATGAAGTACATGACCTATCTGCTCCCAGTGAGCTAAGTCTTTACTATGAAAAATTGGAACTCCCGGTGCATACACAAAGCTAGAGCAAACAATATAAAAATCATCGCCTACTCTGCATACACTTGGGTCTGGGTAAAAGCCCTTTAAAATTGGATTGTGTGCTGTTGTCATTATATTCTCTCCCTTTATTTAACTACCCCAAATCCTAGGATAGTGAATTTGTTGCGAACGTCGTCCTTGTCCACGCGGATTTCTACGTGGTGGGTGGCGGATGTTTTTTCGTCGATGAGGATTAGTGGGTTGCAGTGGCACCAGCGGTTTACGTATGGGTCAAGGTCGCGGATGAACTTGCCGTCTACGTATGCCTTTGCTGTGGCTGCGTCTACTTCTCCTGAATCCTTCATGATAACTACAAGTGCCTTACAGTCAATATCTATCGTAAATACGTTATTGTCAGATTTGCTTCCATCGTACATCCAGTTGTATGGGAACTCTGGTGTAAGGTGAAGGTCCATGTTCATTTCTACTGACTGAAGGACTGTGTCTGTTTCTGTGAAGCCGCCAGCATCGATTGTAGCTGCATCTAAATTGTCCTTCTTATCAAGTAAGAATACATTATCGAATGTATTTCCAATGGCTGGTGCATCAGCAAGCTTTGGATCATATGAAGCATCTGCTCCCTTTTCGATAGCATTTTTCATAATGTTAATTAAGCAGTCTGCCATGATTGTGTGCCCCAGGTTTGTAGGATGGAACATATCGTAGAAATACTGATGCTTTGTAAGAATGCGGTTATCTCTGTCGTAGAACTGTGGTGTTACGGCATCCTTTACACTGGCCATGCCAAGGTCGTATCTAAATCCTACAGGTGATAATCTGTCCTGTAAGTTGTAATCATCTGCAAATACAGAGAACATGAGAAGTACTGCTGGGTTGCTTGGAAGGCTAAGAGCACGTCTTACTAAGCTTTCGTAGCAATCGCCCTTTGTCTCATCACCCTCGTCATTTACTGCAAATTCAACAACAAGAATGTCTGGCATCACCTTACCGTAGCATAATACATCTCTTTCGAAGCGGCACATACCAAGCTCTGAAGGTGTTCCTCCTACGCCGGCCTTAAGATAGTGGATGTTTTCGCCGTCACCCATAAGCTTCTTGAAGCCTAAGAATGACTTGTAAGCATAGCATTCTGTGTTGATTGGTGTAGCACCTGCGCCCTGTGTAATAGAGCCACCGATATAGCAGATGTTTACATCCTCTCCTCTTTTTGCCTTTTCAACTACATCAAGGATGCGCTTTGTGTTTCCAATATTTACTAAAGAGCGATCAATCAGCTCCTTGTATTCTTTAGAATTTGTATCTACTGGCTTTTCCTCAAGCTGAGGTGGAGCTGTATATCCATCATTTAATTAAGGTAGATTCTTTCTTCTTTAGCATTTGTATTAACGTCTGCAATCAGGTTTGCTCCGCCGCCATACAAATCCTTCTTTCCATACATCTGGAAAACGAATTCTGCTGTATCATCCTTGTCTTCCATTTCGATGGAAACACCTACTGAATGAACAAGCTTTTTGAAGCCATCTACTGTTTCCATAAGCTTAAGTGTTGCTTCGTCTGTAACATTTCCTGTGAAGGATGCGCTGCTGATTAAGCGGCCATCGCTCTGGTAAAGATATGAAACACCTTTGCCGTTTTCATCTTCTGCTGTGAAGATTTCTTTGTCCTTTATTACATAAAAATATGGTCTGTTCTTTTCTGGGTCTGTTGGTGCTTTTACTATTTCCATTACATTATCCTCCTAATATTCTACTTCAGTTACGTTGCCTTCTAGTTCTATATTAAAGAGGGCGATTTTGTTGCCTGTTAATTCTTCAGTTCTTGCGTCTGGCTGTGCACCGCCGATTGATACAGTAAAGATTCCCGGTTCCACAATGCATCTTCCCTTTTCATCGATAATTGCAAAATCACGGGCTGAAAGCTCTATTTCAACCTTCTTTGTCTCGCCTGCTGCAAGCTCTACCTTCTTAATCTTTCTAAGAGAACGGATTGGTACTCTTGTGCTTGCCTCAACATCCTTTACATATACCTGCACAGTTTCAATCTGGCTCATATCACCAGCGTTTGTGATATCACAAGTAAGCTTAAATGTATCGCCGATGTTGCCCTTAGCCTTGTCGACTTTAGCATTTTCGTATTTTACCTTTGAGTAGCTTAAGCCGTATCCAAATGGATAAAGTGGTGTGCCCCTGAAATATCTGTAGGTTCTGTTATCCATTGAATAATCTTCAAAGGCTGGTAAATCTTTATCTGATGCATAGAAAGTAAGTGGTAATTTACCGCTTGGACTTTCTTCGCCAAATAATACCTGTGCGATAGCCTTTCCGCCTCTGGCTCCTGGATACCAGCAATGCATTATCGCATTTACGTTATCCTGTGCCCAAGACAAATCAAGTGCTGAACCTGCAAGAATTAAAAGTACAACTGGCTTTCCGATTGCTGTAATCTTCTCTAAAAGCTCCTGCTGCAAGCCTGGAAGCTTAAGTCCCTTCTTATCACCACTACCGAATTCGTTTCCGGCATCGCCTTCCTCGCCTTCGATTGTTGCGTCAAGGCCCAGGCACATAACTACTAAATCAGAATGCTCTGCAACTGCCATGGCCTCAGCAAATGTATCTCTTGCCTCTGAAAGTACGTGAGTTCTGTCCTTCCAAAGTGGAGTTCCGTCAGAATGGAAGATTCTAACATCATCCCCAACATATCTTTGAATTCCTTCAAGAACTGTAATGTATTCTGAAGACATTCCCTCGTAGTTTCCAACTAATGCTGCACGTGAGTTAGCGTTTGGTCCGATAACACCAATAGTCTTATGCTCGCCCTTCTTAAGTGGAAGGATTCCATCATTCTTAAGAAGCACAAGACTCTTTCTTGCTGCTGCAAGTGCTAAATCAATGTGTTCCTTGCACTCTACTACCTCGTATGGGATTTCATCATACTTTGTTGTCTGACCCTCAAGTGTACCAAGACGAAGTCTGATTTCCATAAGTCTTGCTACTGATTCATCAATAGTTTCTTCTGTAACAAGTCCTGCCTTGTATGCGTAAAGAAGCTTCTCGTATACACATCCGCAGTTCAAATCGCAGCCGTTATTCACAGCAAGTGCTGCTGATTCCACTTCACAGCCTGTTACCTTGTGATTTTCGTGGAAATCTCTGATTGCCCAGCAATCTGAAACCACATGACCTTCAAAGCCCCAATCGCCACGTAAAATATCCTTTAATAATCTCTTGCTTCCGCAGGCTGGCTCGCCGTTTACTCTGTTGTAAGCGCCCATGACAGCCTCTACCTTTGCATCCTTTACAAGACGCTTGAAAGCATAAAGATATGTATCATATAAATCCTGATCAGAAACTCTTGCATCAAAATGATGTCTGTCTGCCTCTGGACCAGAGTGAACTGCAAAATGCTTTGCACATGCTGCAGCCTTTGGATGGTCAAGGTCGTCACCCTGTAATCCCTCTACAAAAGCCATTCCAAGCTGTCCTGTAAGATAAGGATCTTCACCGTATGTCTCATGGCCACGTCCCCATCTTGGGTCACGGAATATATTCACGTTTGGTGCCCAATATGTAAGTCCCTTGTAGATATCTCTGTCACCATGCTTTGTAAATTCATTATATTTCGCACGGCCTTCTGTAGAAGTAACATCCGCCGCACGTCTAACTAAATCCTCATCAAATGTAGCTCCAAGACCAATTGCCTGTGGAAACATTGTTGAATCTCCAGCTCTGGCAACGCCATGAAGAGCCTCGTTCCACCAACAATATTTTGGAATGCCAAGTCTGTCAATAGCCTCGGCGTGATGTAACATCTGAGAGCATTTTTCCTCAATTGTCATCTTTGAAACAAGCTCTCTAGCTTGCTTTAACGTCTCCTGATTCATTAACTTCTTCTCCTTTATTTATCATTTCTAATTGCTTGTTAAATTCTTTGCTTATGTAATATAGAGAAACTGTTGTTGCCAGTACCCAAATCAAAAGCCCCCACTGTATATACCAGGCACAAATTATATATGGAAGGAATGTCACTATAAAAATAAGTACCATTCGTGGGAAGTTTAGCATAGCCATTACTGATGAAGCTTTAAACAGCTCCTTAGACTCAACATCATATCTGGCCAAAAATGGGAACATGCAATAAGTTACTGACCATACAAGAAATGTAAGTACACCCAAAGCTGCCTTTAAAATGAATGGCATTCCCATTGCCATACCAAACAGCACATTGTACCAATCAAAGGCAAGTATCGCATATACCATAAGAAAAATGAGCCAAACTGCTGTAATCTGCTTAAAGTTTTCCTTGAAGGATTTAAAATAAGACTTGGTAGCACTAGGTTCCTCGCCCCTTACTATTTTCATAGATACATAATATTTAGCTGTAAAAGCTGCTCCTATGGTAAAAATTGGAATTGAACATAGAAAGCAAAGTAGATTTATGATTATAAAATCTGCCACCTTGCTAAGAAACTCCATTACTTCACTGTCTGGGTTAAAAATCTGCATAACATTAATACCTCCGGATACTATCTTGGATGATAAAATTGTAAAAAAAATTCCCACTAACATCTACTGACAAAGTGCAGATGTTAGTGGGGTAAATTTTAGTCTACATAATTTTCAATTACGCTATTCCAAATTCAGTTCTGAAGCTACTTGTTAAGTCATCAATCTTTGTTGCTGTTGAATTTACAACCTGGGCATATCGGTCATCTGCCTCATTAGCCTTTTGGAAAAGACTCCTTATGGATAATTCGTACTCATCCTTATCATTAGCCATAGAATCACTTATTGCTACTGCAACATCCACATTTCCAAAAATAGAAATCATAAACCATTCTGGATGGCTTAGTAATATTTCGCCGATATCTTTGAAGGTTTCAACTGCGACGCTGGCTAATTCACAGAAAATCTCTAACATTTTTGCAAGGAATGCTTCTGTAAAATCATGAATTTTGCCTGAGGCATAATCTATAACAGATACAAATTTATCCCATATATACTGTGCAGCTTCAACAACCTTAGTAATTATTGTCTTTACAACCTCAATTAATTTGTTTACAAATTCCTCAAGTAATTTTACTAGTTCCTTAACTAAGGCTATAACAAATGCGACCAAATTTATCAACGCCAAAAGTGCAGCTACACCTTCTATCGCATAGAATAAAACGGGTGCATAAATATATAGTACAAATAACAGCGCAAT
This sequence comes from uncultured Pseudobutyrivibrio sp., assembly GCA_902775195.1. Classification (GTDB taxonomy): domain Bacteria; phylum Bacillota; class Clostridia; order Lachnospirales; family Lachnospiraceae; genus Pseudobutyrivibrio. The sequence continues at coordinate 19,087 of CACYLQ010000049.1, read as the reverse complement.
AAAACCAAAAGCAATTGCCCCCAGTAGTAATACAGTCTTCACTGAGAAGTCTGGTATAAACTGAATTATAAAATTAACCATATCTGCCGACGAGATACCATTTTCTATTCTAAATTCATATAGCTTTACAAGGATTGTCATCCAGCCTATTGGGTTTGATGCCATGCTCTTTAATGCAGCTTCTATATCATGGTCACCTAGTAAATATCCTGCGAAAGGTCCCAATGTATCTACTATTATTTCCAATTCCCAAGGGGTAGAATTGTCCATAACATATTGTGTAAAATTTCTGATACCAGCAATTAATGGATTTTCTTTATTTGTAACATTAAAGTATGGCAAACCATTTTCATCTAATAGGAAATTGCCATTTTCATCTGTAATGAAGAAAGATACAGGGCTATGATACTCAGCTCCATTTTGCATTCCATATCCTGCACAAATCGGCTGATGGCTTCCTGGAATCCACTTCATCAGCACATGAACAAAATCTCTATCTATTGAATAGTTAGTGATATTGCCAGCCTTTTCTTCTATCTGTTTAGCATATTTTTCAAGGAATTCATTAGAGAAGCCCTGCCCATCAAATGCTACACAGCGATGAATCTTTCCGCTCTCATCTACGATTGTGACATACATGGCTTTATTAGCACCTTTGGAGTGACCTGTAACTGTTACATCTGTGTATTTAGGATTACCTGTAATTTTCTTTGCAAATTCAGCAGCATGTTTCTGCCTTGCTGTATCTGCGGAATTAAATCCTTTTACATTATCATGCCACTCATTATGCCCACTGGTTCCTTTGTAGGAGATTATAGCTTTTCCCGGATGTTTTGGGTCTTCATAAGCTATTGCTAGGTTAGTATGCTTTCCACCTTTACCTTGCGTATCGGTATCAACAACTTTAAGATTCTTTATATTATCATCCTTCTGTATGTTTTCTATGATATTAGCCCATTCTTTACCACTGTTAAGAGAACCTCCAATTGATTTATCACCTTTTGCCCTTAAATTTTTAACAGCATCAGGTCCAAGTGTTCTTTTTAGTGCAGCGCCTAACGTTTCATCTTTTTGAAGAATAAACGCAATCTGTTTATCCTCATCATCAGGCTTTTCTTCACCTCTTGCAGCATATATAACATCAGCATCTAAATATGTAACTTGTTCCACTAATCCTAGCTCTGCATCATTCATAAACTACTCCTTCACATCTGATTTTTCCACGAATTCTTCAACAGTATCACCCTCACCAAAAAATTCTGGATATCCTATTTGATATTCTTCATCAAATTTTTCATCTTTTACTACATACAAAAATACTCCCCATAAATCTTCGCTTTTTGCTTCGTAATATTTCCAAAGCTCCTCATAGGCCTTTTTTGCATCAACATTTTTCATTTGACTTGCACGTACATGTATATCAACTTGTCCCCACTTTAGGCCACTTCCTTCATCATTTTTTATAAAATTATTTAGGTATAACATATAATCCGCACCGCAAAATAATTCATTCAAGAATGGCTCTGATTCATCTCTTAATTTCTTTTTTAACATAACAGTAGCATAATCATCATGGAATTTGTTCTTATCTTCCTCATCACGCCATACAGAAACTCCATCATACACAGGATCATCACCGACTGCTACCGCAATCAGGTCTTCATCATCACCAAATGATAATCCATTATCATATCCAAGATACTCAAATTCTTTTCCATACTTTTTCTCAAGGTATTCAAGCATCTCTTCAATTGCTGTGATTGATTCCTTCTGGTCGTATTTTAAATCCTTCCAATCTGCTGAAAGGCCATTTTCTACAAGGATTTTTTTCTGTCTCTCGTTTAATTTTTCTTTTCCTATTAAATCCATTCCTGAACATCCTCCAAATTGTATTAGCATTCCTAAAATCAAAACCATAGATACTAATCTTTTTTTCATTATGTTTCTCCCTATTTTCGATATATTCCAGCTAATCTTTCGTCTGTAGACTTAAATCGCTGTTCAGCCATTTCTAAATCAGCAACCAAATCATCTATAGCAGCCTTATATGCCAAGCCTGCATTTTTAATGCTTGTAAGCTCCTTATCAAGAGCCTCCTTAGCTGACCCCTTCGAAGATGATAAACTGCTATTTATGCTACTGATATGGCTAAGGTTACGTGACACATTTTTTAATTTATTTATATCGCTTTTTAATGAAGTGAGATTTACCATCAATTCATCTAATTCTGCACTCATCTATTTTCCTCCTATAGAACAGATTCATAGGACTCCACTTCCTGTATGAATCCTTCCAAATTCTTTTTATCATTTTCAACAGCCTCATGAAGTGCTCCAGAAAAATTCTTTAACATATTTATTTTGTTTGTAATTTCCCTATCTATCAAAATATCGGAAAGACTATTTTCCTTTAGACTGTCAGCTATACCGGAAACTGTATCCGATGCCTCTGTAAGTTTATCTACAATTTCTAATATATTAGTTACCTGATCTGCAAATTCCTCATCACATAGCTTAAGCTTTAGATTGCTCATTTCTTATTCTTTCCTCCTCTGCTCGGATTGCTTCTATTCTTGCATAACAGCTTGCAATTTCGTCTCGTTTGCACTGTATTTCATAATTTATCGCATTTATCCTATCATAAGCCTTATTTATAATATCCTGAGCGTTTGAATCCAATTCACCACCTCGGTTGTCATTATATACATCCAATAATCTAGATATTACTGCATCAGCATAAGGCGCACTGCCGCGCAAGTCATCAATTCTTCTGACAGTATGTCTCCTCCTTTGCATCTCCTCAAGATTTCGATTTTTCTTGATTATAACGTCATCTATTAAGTCTTCACCATTACTTCTTTCTCTTTCCAGCTGTCGAATTTCATCCTCAAACTGAGAAATCCTATTCTGAAGATCTGATATTTCACTCATTCTCCAACCACACTTTCTATTTATTGTTTTCGCTACACATATCGTTCCCTATATATATTTAACTAATTATATTCTTAGTTTTTAGGAATTATATTGGGACTTTCCCTCCACTTTGTTCAAATCTCAATATTTAGGCAGTGAAAAAATATAGTTTGTCTACAGTCTGAAATGGCGAGCATTTCTGCTCGCCATTAATATTTAGTGAATTATTCCACTGATGTAGAAGAACCATACTTAGCTTCAAACTTTTCTGTTCTCTCATCCATGATTGCCTGACCACCTGCTGAAAGGTAATCTGCAATACCCTGATCCCAAACCTTGTCGAAATCAGATGGCTTTGCTGCAAGAGCTGTATCAAATACTACATCTCTCTTAGATGAAAGTGCCTCACCCATACCATTTTCTGCAACAACTTCTGGAACCTTTACGTTCTTTGCAATCTTGTTGTTTGTTGCTGCATAATCAAGTGCCTGCTGTACATCAGCTGGGTCACATGATGGGTAGCTATGTGCCATAGAAAGAAGTGTAAGATCCTCATCACCAAGTGAAAGACCGTTACATGTAATTGTGTAATCGATGTTGTTACCTGAGTTCATGATTGGGTCGCCTGTTGCAGCGATGCACTCGATAGCGCCATCGTCAAGTACGTTGTGTGTTACACCCTCATCACCAATCTGTAAGTACTTGATGTGCTCTGGAGCTGAAATCCAGTCAAGATAAAGAAGTGATGCAAGTGGCTCATCATTTGTTGTAGGGAAGAAGATTTTTCTATCGCCTGCTGTTGAATCTACATACTTAAGTGTCTCGCCCTTTGAGTTTTCGAAGCAATCAACTGCTACATACTTAGCATCATCGCCTACGATTCTCTTAAGGTTAGCCTGGATTGAATCATCTCCACCACGGAAAGGATAATCCCAGTTGTGCTGGAATGCACCAACATAACCAGCCTTCATCATATCATCCTCTGTAGAATCACCAGCTGTGTAAAGTGCGAAATCATTCCAAAGTAAGCCTTCGTTGTACCACTTGTTAAGTGTCTTCATAGCTTCCTTTGTTCCGTTCTGTGTAAGCTTTCTATCATCAAATCCGTTGATGTAGAATTCCTTATCTGTGATAGCTGGATCCATCTCTGACTCAATAAGAAGAGCTGCTCTCCAACCTACATCGAATGAAACTGAGAATGGAACCATCTTGTCTGCATCCTTGCCAAGGAGCTCCTTAGCGTTGTCACGGAATGCACAGATATCCTCGTAGAACTCTTCCTTTGTTTTTGGCTCTTCAAGACCAAGCTTATCAAGCCAGTCCTTTCTCATGAATGTGTTGATACGTCTGTTGTTAGCACGCTTTCCTTCGATTGCCCAAAGTGTACCCTTCTCATCATCTAAATCCCAGTAGATGTTTGTATCGCCAAGCCAATCGTTAAGGTTTGTAAGCTCTGAACCATACTGATCAAGAAGTGGCTTTAAATCTGTAACGCCGCCCATGTTAGCGTATGTCTGGATTGTTGGGTATGAATATGTTAAGCAGATGTCTGGCGCTCCGCCTGAAGCAAGAAGGTTGTTGATTTCTTCTGTCTCTGTCCAACGTGGAACTGAAACGAACTCAACCTCTACGTTGTGATCCTCAAGCATACCCTTTTTGATGTAATCTGTGTACATGTTGTCTGTAGGATCTGTACCGCCATCATTTCCTCTGTCATAAACCTCAACAGTGATGTGCTTTGTCTCAGCAAACTTTCCATCAACAAGCTCAGATGAACCTGCTGCTTCGCTGCTTTCTGACTTGCTAGCTGACTTATCGCTAGAGCCACCGCAGCCTACCATTCCTAGTGCCATTGTGCCGGCAAGCACTAATGCTACTAATCTTTTTTTCATTCATATACCTCCCAAGTATAATTAAAATAATATATAATACGAATTCATCACTCTTTCACAGCACCCAAGGTTACTCCATGGATGAAGTACTTCTGTAAGAATGGATAGATGCAGAGGATTGGAATCGTAGAGAACATTACGATTGCAGCCTTTAAGGACTCTGATAAACCAGGTGTTGAGAATCCTTCCTGTGTGGCTACCTCCACCGAATTCATATTGTTCAAAATGTTATAAAGTAAAAGCTGAAGAGGATAGAAATCCTTGTTCTTCATATACATCAAAGCATCTGAATAACCGTTCCATCTGCCTACCGCATAAAAGAGGGCTAATGTTGCAATAACAGGCTTTGACAGCGGTAGGTAGATAGACCAAAGGATACGGAAAAATGATGCTCCATCAATCTCTGCTGATTCTCTAAGAGAATCTGGTATTCCGTAGAAGAAGCTTCTCATGATAATCATGTTGTAAACACTCATACATCCTGGGATGATAAGTACTAATGGATTATCAAGAAGGTTTAACTCCTTCATCAATAAGTAGTTAGGAATCGTTCCTGCGTTAAAGAACATTGTTATCGTAATTACGATATTGAAGAATGAACGTCCCTTAAGCTTATTAAATATAAGTGGGTATGCACAAAGTACTGTCATTGTTAATGAAATGAATGTACAAACCACTGTTAAAAATACTGTCCAGAAGAATGACTTAATATATTTTGGATCTCCTAAAACTGTTGAGTAAGCGTCAATGTTAAGTCCCTTTGGAAGTAAGTAAACCTCTCTTCTTACCAAGAAATCTGTTCCTGATAATGAACGTGCTAAAAGGTTAATCATTGGAACCAAGCAAACCAAACTGATTATCACGCAGATTGCTACGAATACTATATCGCCCACCTTTGTTCCATCAGATCTAACCATTCGGCTTGATTCCATCTCATCGTCTTTATCTTTTTTTCTAGAAAGTGCAAAACTTTTCAAACCAAATTTTCCTCTCTTTAAAGCCATATCGTTTGCCATGTCGCACCTCCTTACCATATTCCTCTTTCGCCAAGCCTTCTAGAAAGCCAGTTTGCGAAGAGTAAGAAGAATACACCTACCACTGATTGGAACAAACCAACAGCTGTTGTCAGTGAGAACTGTAATCCCTTAATACCATTTTTGTAAACGAATGTTGAAATAACTTCTGCATTCTGCATTACTAAGTTGTTCTGTAAAGCGAATGGTCTATCAAATGCTGAACCTAAGATATTACCAAGTGCCATGATAAGAAGTACTACGATTGTGCTCTTAATTCCTGGCAATGTGATGTGCCACATCTTTCTGAATCGTCCTGCTCCATCAACTGATGCTGCCTCGTATAATTCAGGTGAAATACCTGCGATTGCAGCTAAGTAGATGATTGAGTTCCAACCGAAGCTCTGCCATATTCCAAGGAATATATATGTTCCTACCCATTTATGTGGGTCGTTCAAAAATGGAACTGCATCTCCACCAAGGTTTGTAATTACCATGTTTACAAGACCGTTACCTGGTGCAAAAAGCTGAATTGCCAAACCATAAATGATAACCCATGAAAGGAAGTGTGGCATGTAAGCAATTGTCTGAACTGTCTTCTTAAACCACTTGATATTAAGCTCGTTCAGAATCAATGCAAATATGATTGGTATCGGAAATCCGATACATAAATCAAGTAAATTCAAACATACTGTGTTGCGTAATGCATTCAAGAAATCCTTATTGTGGAATGCCTGAATGAAATACTGGAAGCCATGATTATCAGCCCATGGCATCTCGCCAACCTTTTGCACAATACTGTATTTCTTAAATGCAATCAGTACATACTTCATTGGGATGTACTTGAAAATAAGTAAATACAACATTGGTAAAAGAAGTAGCGCGTACAGCTGCCAATATCTTTTTATGTAAGCTTTCCAGTTAAAACTGGCTGTTGATACTGCAGCATTTTTTGTTGCTAATACTTTCATAAATTTCCTCTCCTTCGAACTAGTATACAAGTATATTAGTTTTTCGTAAGAGTTTTGTCTATTCTAAAAAAACAACCAAAATGCCAAAAGCATTTTGGTTGTTTTACACATAATGGCTATATTGCCTATTAATTATTGCTATTCTTTTGCAAAATATTGCGGATATGTTCTTAAAAGCTCTTCCTGGTCCACTCTATAGCGGTCTAAGTGCTTCTCGACTATCTCCTTAGCCTTATTTTTATCCTTGTTTTTTATTGCGCTAAGCATGATTCCATGGTCAGCTACAATCTTTGTATCTTTTACCGCAAGCATTGATAGGGTTCGCACTCTATCAAAATGAATCATTACATTTTTTCGCATGTTATGAATCATTTCTTTTTTAGCTGCCACATAAATCATTCTGTGAAACTCGTTATCAAGCTCAAAAATCTTTTTAGTATTATTGCTCTTTAAATAAAATTCCTGTAACGCCACATTCTCTTCTAGTAATGCAATGTCATCTTCTGTAGCAAGATTACAGGCTTCCTCTATAACAGCAATATCTAAAACCTTACGAAGGAATACTGCCTCTTCCACGTATTTTGAATCAATCAATGACACGTAGCTTCCCCTCTGTGGGTATATCTCTATCAACGCGGCCTTATTCAATTCCTGAATAGACTCTCTAACTGGAGTACGGCTAACCCCAAGGAAGCTGGCTATCTCATTCTCGCTAATCAACTGCCCCGGCTCCAGGTCTATGGATATAATGTTCTCCGTGATTGCACGCATTGCATATTCTCTTGCTGTTTCAGAATTATATCTTTCTACCGCTTTCATGTATCATCTCCCGACTTATATTTAGCATATTGCCTATCTAATACATTTAATACAATCTTGTATACAAGTCAAGGGATTTAATTTTCTTCATGAAAAAATCAGGCCATTTCTGACCTGATTTTATCTACTGATTTTTTATCTAATAATTAATTATTGCCCTTGAGAAGTGGTCTAAGTGGCTGGTAAATAAGGATTGTAATAATTGCTGAAAGAAGTCCTTTTACGATGGTAAATGGCACATTGAAGAACAATAAGCATTTTGCAATTGAATCAATAGTTGCAAATGGTACAAGTGCCTGATATGCAGCAACAATTACTTCCTTTGGCATAAAATTATAATATACCGGATATACGATAAAGTAATTTGATGGGAAGCTTATAGCACCCATAATAACAGCACCTACTAATGCGCCTATAATAGCATTTTTCTTTGTTTTCTTATGATGATAAATAAGGCCTGCTGGAAGCACGAAGGCTGCACCTAAAATAAAATTTGAAAGCTCGCCTACACCGCCTGTTGTAGTCATCAAAAGATGTAACAGATTCTTAATCAAGCAAACAATTACGCCCCATACTGGTCCAAGTGCAAAAGCTGCCATAAGTGCTGGAAGCTCTGATAAATCAAGCTTGATAAATGATGGCATGATAGGCACTGCGGTGTCTAAAAACATAAGCACAAAAGCAATAGCTGATAGCATTGCTGTCACTGTCATCTTTCTTACATTTACCCTTGATTTCATTACTGCGCTCCCGTTTGTCATTTGTGTTGAATCCATTAATTCATCCTCCTAAAAATAAAATTATTATTTGTTAGGAATCTTCATTCGATTGTACGCAATTAAAAAGCCCTGAGATAAACTCAGGGCTGTAAATTCAATAAACATATTGCGCTTATCTTCTTCCATCCAGACTATACTGTCGGTACCAGAATCTCACTGGTTCGGCCCGAAGGCTCGCGGACTATACCGCCGGTCAGGAATTGAAAGCCTCCGCTTTCGCACCTTGCCCTGAAGATTTCCTATTTAATTGAGTACAATATACTATAAGCTACATAAAAAAGCAAGCCCTTAATTGTTATGCTAACAATTAAGGGCTTGGATTTTAAGGGTGCTCTTTTAATGCGTATGCAATGTTAATTGCGTGGTCGGCGCATCGTTCTAAATCTGTTACCATGTCAGAGAAGATAACACCTGCGATTGGCTCGCATTTGTTTTCCATAAGACGCTCAACATGATGATTGATGAGCTGCTTCTCCTGCTTATCAACCTTCTTTTCAAGCTTTTCTATCTTGCCTAAGTTCTCATAATTCTCTGATGTGAAGATATCGATAGCAAGCTCTACCTCTTCCATGGAATTATCAGCCATATCCTTAAGCTCCTTGGCTGCCTTCTTAGAAAGCTTTGTCTTTTTGTTCTTCATACGGGTAGCGTATTCGATGATGTTTTCTGCATGGTCAGAAATACGCTCCATATCAGTAACTGCAATAGTGATTGCAGATATTCTTCTAAGCATTGCAGGTGTAAGGTTAAGAGTCTGAAGCTTAACCATAGCATCCTGAATAGAATGGTTGAGGATGTTAACTGTTTCCTCACGCTGTTCAACGTCCTCCACCTTTTCTGGTGAATAATCGAAGAAGCAATCAATAGCCTTTTCGAAGTTTTCTGCTGCAATAGCACCCATTCTGGCTGCTTCAAGCTGTGCCTGGTGAATAGCCATGTTAGGTGGCACATTGTTAACCTGTGTCATAAATACAAGCTGTCTATCCTCAGCAGCACGTGTTTCTTCTGGAAGCTCTGGAATAAACATGTATGTAAGCTTAATGATGTAATCTGTAAATGGGAAGATGATAAGCACTGCAATAAAAGCAAATATTGTATGTGTGTTAGCTATCTGTCTGGCTGGATCAGATGATGTAGACTGAATCCATGTCAGAAGTGGTGTAACATTGATAATGACTATAATAACCATTGCTCTGATAACATTGAACAATAGATTAAGAATAGCTGAACGCTTACCATTTCTGTTAGCTGTAAGTGATGCTAAAAGGTTAGGTGCAACAGAACCGATAGCGGCACCAATTACCAAATAAACTGCAACATTGTAATCCAAGATTCCCTGAGCTACGAATGTCTGGAAGATAACTGTAGATGATGATGAACTCTGTAGTAATGCTGTAAATGCGACACCGAATACAAGAGCTACAAATGGATTTGTAAGTCCTGCAAGGAAGTTCTTAAACATTACCGACTGTGCAAGTGGTGCAATGGCTGCCTTCATGATGGTGATACCCTGGAAGAGCATACCAAATCCCATAAAGAATGAGCCTAAATGCTTAACCAAATCTTTTTTCATAAAAAGATACATAACAGCACCCATAAACAAAATAAAAGGTGTGAATGTAGCAATATTAAAAGCTGTAATCTGAGCTGTGATAGTAGTACCGATATTGGCACCTAAGATAACTCCTATAGCCTGTGCCAAAGTCATCATGCCTGAGTTAACAAAACCGATAACCATTACATCTGTAGCTGATGAGCTCTGCACAAGGACTGTCATAAGAAGTCCCACAAAGACTGCCACTGCTTTGTTAGTAGTAGCTTTCTCTAAGATAACCTGTAGATTGTCACCGCAACTATTTTTAAGACCTGTGGACATTATAGACATTCCGAATAAAAACAAGCCTACTCCACCTAGTAGCGATAATACTTCTGCAATTGTCATTATTTTCTCCTTTTATCTACCGTACTTTTCCTTCATGAAAAGTAAAAACCAAATCCTTCTCTTTTTGTCCTTAGATATGATAACACGTTAACCAGTCATTGTCTAAGTATTTTATGTAATAATGGTAAAGATTTGGTAAAATTAAATATATGCCTTAATAAAAATGCCGTCTTCGCGGTATTCTTCTGAAATAAGCTCACCATTTTCGCGAATCTTCGCAATACTTCCAGCTTCAGTATATGGAACCAATCTTTCTATGTATTCCTTGTTTCCACGCATCATTGTTGCAAGAATTTCTCTTACCTTGTCTAAGCCCTTGCCGTTTTTAACAGAGGTATGAACTGTGTAGTCTGCACGCAAATCATGATAATCCAGTTCGTCTGGTACCTTATCCACCTTGTTGAAGACTGTAAGGATAGGTTTTCCACTAACTCCCAGCTTATCTAATGTTTCATACACAATTTCCATCTGTCTATCCATCTGTGGATTACTGACATCCACAACGTGAATGATATAATCTGCGTATTTAGCCTCTTCAAGGGTACTCTTAAACGCGTCAACCAGATGATGTGGAAGCTTTCTAATAAATCCTACTGTATCTGTAAGAAGAAGCTTTTGGTCGTTGTCTAAAAGCAATTCTCTAGTGGTAGGATCAAGTGTTGCAAACAATGCATCCCACTCTAATATATCTGCATCTGTAAGCTTATTTAGAAGTGATGATTTGCCGGCGTTTGTGTAGCCTACTATTGCTGCTACTGGCACGCCATTCTTCTGTCTTCTGGAACGTGTAAGCTCACGATGATTTACTACATCATTTAATTCCTTTTTAAGCTGAGATATACGGCCAGCGATAAGACGCTTATCCATCTCCAGCTTTTTCTCACCAGGACCACGGGTTCCGATGGCTCCGCCGCCACCTGCTGCAGTACCACCTACACGGGACATGTTCTTACCGAAGCCTGTAAGACGGGTCATTTCATATCTAAGCTGAGCAAGCTCTACCTGAATCTTACCTTCTGCTGTGCCTGCTCTTGCGGCAAAGATATCAAGAATGATAAGTGTTCTATCCATGACCTTTGTATCAAGTGCATCAGCAAGATTACGCATCTGTGCTGGTGTAAGCTCGTCGTCACATACGATACCTGTGGCTTCCTTTTCCCATATTAAATCTGCTATTTCTTCTACCTTACCAGTGCCTACATAGGTGCCTGGGTTGCGACGCTCAAGATTCTGCATAACCTCGCCTACAACCTCTGCCCCGGCAGTCTTGCATAATTCTGCGAGCTCCTTAAGGGAATCCTTGGCCTCTGCCTCGTCTCCTTCGTTCACTGATACAAGTATTACTTTTTCTATTATCTTATCTGTGTTTATCATACTGTTAGTGTACCAAATTATTGGGGTTCTTTCTATGCTAAGATGTGTTTTTGATTTGAACATTGACGAAAAGATTTTAACGTGGTATTTTTATTGAGAAATAAATAATGACGCTAGGGGCGCGCATATGCTGAGAGGTGTTATCACCGACCCTTATTACTTGAACTGGATAATACCAGCGGAAGGAAGCTTTTTTACGATCTCCTAGCATGTATGTATGAAGGGAGATTTTTTCATGATTAATCACATCACAGGTTCTAACTCAAAAATTAGCTTTACAGCTAAGAAGATTGCTTTTTGCGCAATGTCTATGGCGCTTGCATTTGTACTTTCAAACATTAAGGTTTTCAAATTCCCAACAGGTGGTTCAATTACATTACTTTCAATGCTTGTTGCCTGCCTTCCAGGATTTTGGTTTGGACCAATCGTAGGAATCATCACCGGTGTTGCTTACGGATTATTAAACCTTATCGTTGACCCATATATTCTTTTCCCTGCACAGGTTATTGTTGATTACATTTTAGCCTTCGGTGCACTTGGTTTATCTGGATTTTTCAAGAACGCAAAGCACGGTCTTATCAAAGGCTACATCGCAGCTGTTTTAGGTCGCTACGTATTTGCGGTAATTTCTGGATGGATTTTCTTTGGCGAATGGGCTTGGGATGGTTGGAATCCATTTGCATACTCACTTGCTTACAATGCAATCTACATCTTCGCAGAAGCTGCAATAACAATCGTTATCTTATGCTTACCACCAGTTAAGCAGCTTATATTCTTAGTTTTTAGGAATTATATTGGGACTTTCCCTCCACTTTGTTCAAATCTCAATATTTAGGCAGTGAAAAAATATAGTTTGTCTACAGTCTGAAAGGATGAAAGCGTTTGCTTTCATCCTTTTTATTTTACACATATTCAATTTCGATATTCATGGATATTCTAATGGCTTCCCCACCTGTAAGTAAATCATAATCTATAACAAGCTTGATTTTGTTTTCAAAATCTGACACCTGATATTCTCTCGTGAAAATAGAAAGATTCAGATTGCCCATTGGTGTGCTATACATATATTCCGTTTTCTTACCAGGGAATATATTCATTTTGGAATTCATGGCCCCTCTTTGGGTAAGTGACATGCTGCGTCTGTCAAAGGTGAGCAAGCAGCTGATATCCCCCGCTTCGCTTCCTCGTTTGTAGGTAAGATATCTTTTATCCTCTTTTTCAGCTAATTCACCAATGTATTCCTGATTTGTTTTTTCAACATCGCTGCCCATTTTCTGAATGGCATTAAGATGGATTATACAATTCTTTTTTTCCATAAATTATTTCTGCTCTCTTATAACCTCTCGAACTGCGTTTATTTGATTGGTTAAATGAACGTGCATTATTCCTTTTAAAAATTCCTCATCTCTTCTGTCAAAGCCTTCGATGATTTGTTTATGCTCTGCAATAAGCTGTGAGTAAACAGATGGGTTTTTAACATATTCGTAACGATATCTATACATCTGCTCTCTTGCAGAATTGATTATATTTACTAGCTTAGGATTTTCTGCTGATGCGTAAATCACATCGTGGAAGGCTTCATCAGTCTCCACAATCTTTCTCACATCCTCAGTTCTGGTGGCATCTTCAAAGGCCTTCATCGCCTCTTTTAGTTCTACGAACTGGGCATCTGTCATACGTCTACATGCACATACCACAGCAAGAGCGTCAAGAGCGTCTCGCACCTCCAAAACATCCTGTAAATCTTTTTCTGTCATCTTTGCAACCTGGGCACCCTTGCGTGGGATTGTTACTGCCAATCCCTCATGCTCAAGCATTCTAATAGCTTCTCTAATTGGTGTACGACTTACCCCCAGTTTAGTCGCAAGATGCATCTCCATAAGTCTTTCGCCTGGCTTAAGTTCCCCCTTAAGAATAGCCTCACGAAGGGTGTTAAAAACCACATCGCGAAGTGGCAAATAATCATCCATTTGTAGTGTAAGGTTTTCAGTCATGAATTATATATCTCCTTCTCTAGATTAATTCTTATTATTGAAAATAGTAGTAAGGTATAGCTGTTTTACCATGCCAGAAGCTGTAAGCGCTTCCTTTGCAGCCTTAGCCTTTCTATTATCATCAAAAAATCCAAATACTGTTGGGCCACTTCCACTCATCATAGAACCGACAGCACCATTATCCATCATGCACTTTTTAATATCTGCAATAACTGGATGTAATGGGATGGTAACTTCCTCTAACACATTCCCCATATGTGAGCAAAGAGACTGTAAGTCCTCTGCTTTGATATCAGCTATAAGTCCATCTATGTCAGGATGAGTAACAGTGTCGAAGCATGCGTCAAGTGATTCATATACCTGCTTAGTAGATACAGAAATACCTGGCTTTGCTATAAGCACTGGACATTTTATCATTGGAGGAAGTGGTGATAGTACCTCGCCAATGCCCTCTGCAACGGCTGTACCACGCATGATACAGTAAGGCACATCAGCGCCTATCTTAACTCCTCTTTCCATTAAAGCTGTTTTGCTTAATTTGAGATTAAAGATTTTGTTAACGCCAAATAAAACTGCTGCTGCATCTGTGGAACCACCAGCCATACCAGCAGCTACTGGAATGTGCTTTTCCAAATCGATGTGCACGCCTTCCTTGAGGCCAAATTCTTCTATCAAAAGCTTAGCAGCCTTTATGCATAAATTATCATCATTTACTGGTAAGAACTTAAGATTTGTAGACATAGTAATACTACCATCAGTAGTTCTTGTGATGGTAACCTTGTCAAAAAGATTGACTGTCTGCATAATCATTCTTACTTCATGATATCCGTCGTCTCTGATGCCTGTGACATCAAGTCCTATATTAATCTTGGCTAACGCCTTAATTGAAATGCTGTCCATATCTATACTCCAAAATTTTGTACACTCGTGTACATTGTATTCAATCCTTATAAATTTTAACAAAGAACACACATATTGGCAAGGATTTTGTATTAAAATAAATACAATCTAATCGTTAATTTTTATCATTAAGCTACCGATAATAGAGATAGGAAAAGGATTTCCATATGGTTTTGTTGTTTTAAACCACATAACAAGGAGGTTATACTATGGAATTAAGTACACTCTCTAGCGTTTCTTCTAATATAGCAGGGACCTACACCAAGACTACTAATGCCGATGGTTCGGTTACTGAGTCATTAGAATTTAACGCTTCTAAAGAAGAAATCAAGGCTTCGAAGTTTTCTGATGAGGCAGCTGTTTACGAAAAATCATCAGATGACAAGGCTCTCACCACAGATAATTACAAAAAGGGCGACCGCACTGCTTTAATCCAGCAGTTAAAGGCTGACCAGGAGAAGATGTTAAACAATCTTCTTGATATTGTTATGAAAACAATCAATGGTCAGGGAAGCACATTCGCTATTGCTACTCAGGATGATATGTGGAAATTCTTAGCTGAGGGCAAATTTGATGCAGATCCTGAAACAATTGCTAAAGCACAGGAAGACATTTCTGAGGATGGATATTGGGGTGTTAACAAAACATCTGATAGAATTGTAGATTTTGCAATTGCTCTTTCTGGTGGGGACACATCAAAGGCTGATATGCTGTTAGACGCTTTCAAGAAAGGCTACGAGCAGGCTACTGGAACCTGGGGCAAGGACTTACCTGACATTTCTAAGAAGACCTACGACGCTGTAGAAGATAAATTTAGTCAGTGGAAGAACGGAACCTACAAACCTGAGAACAACAACAGCTCTACAGGCAGCGGCTTCAGCATTCCTGCCGGCACAAATCTAACCTACATGGAAAACATCTCCACTGTAAGTTCTTCTACAAGAATTGAAACCTAAAACTCTATATAATAATTAGCGGCTAGCCAAATTTTCCTGGCTAGCCGCTTTATTACTATCTATTCTTCTATTTTCTTCTGAGATAGTAGACATTTTTCTTTTTATTACTATCTATGTTCTATTTTTGTTCTCAGATAGTAGTTCATATCTTTTCCACTACTATCTATCCTCTATTTTTTCTCTTAGGTAGTAGTTCATATCTTTTCCACTACTATCTATTTCAAATTTTTGCTCTCAGGTAGTAGTTCATGTCTTTTTCTCTACTATCTATTTCTATTATTTTCTCTCAGGTAGTAATCCATATCTTTTCCACTACTACCTATCCTCTATTTTTGCTCCCAGGTAGTAAAGTAATACATAATATAAAACTAGTACATTTTATATAGTCTGCCCTGAATTGGCATCAATAGTAAGGCTAACAGCACCCCATAGAGAAGTGATAGCACTGCTACTGCAAGATTAGGGCCAAGGACTTCATAATCCTGGCGGAATACTATAGCAAATACAGTGACAAAGCCCATTATGCTAGAAAGAACTCCTCCAAGGATTGCTGCCTTCTCAGCAAATTTAATAGCGTATTCAGATTTAGATGCTGCTTCTGCTATGGCAGCTTCTGAATTATCGGTTTTACCAAACACAAGCTTGAATGCTTGTATAAATCCCTGTAGCTGTCCACCTGCTCCCTCTATAATTAGCTGAATTGCTAGTACCATGATTAGAGATGGGGCATCTAAGTAATAAACTAATCTTCCGCCACCAACTACCATGATACCAAATAATCCTACAAGTAAAAGCACGCAACCCAATATCAAACCTAATATTTCTATCTTCCTATCATTTTTGTTATTCTGAACATCCTTTACTAAATCAACCATAAGCTTCTCCGCCTTTCCACTATAGGTATCAGCGTCCAGGCGCTCACCAGATAACAGTTCATTTATGTTTATTCCAAGTGCTTCGCAAAGATCTGACATGATGCTAGTGTCAGGTAAGCCTTTGCCTGTCTCCCATCTGGAAACTGCTTTGTCACTAACACCAACACGTTCTGCCAGCTGCTTTTGCGTTAAGCCCTGTTCCTTCCTGACATTAGATATAAACGAACCGATTTTGATTAGATCTAACATAGTGACCTCCTGTCGCTACAATTGTTACACCTTTAGGGTACAAGATGCAGGATGATATAGAAACCTATGTGTCGTAGAGTTGCGATTATGTGATACTAGAGTTAAATTCTAGGAAAGATAGAATTGGAGAAAACCCTCATCCGTCACCTGCGGTGACACCTTCTCCCAAAGGGAGAAGGCTTAGTTTGCTTCCCAGAATTCTACAGCGCGGTCTAGCCAGCCTTCGGCTTTGGTGTGGAGGCCGAGGCCGATGCCGTGTGGGACACCGAAGTATTTTTCGTATACATGCTTTACACCGTGCTCAGTAAGGGCTGCGTCAAATACATCTGCGTGGCGGCTGGCTGGAACTAATACATCCCACGAGCCGGAATACATGAATGTAGCCGGATAATCATCGCCGATATATTTTTGAACATCTAACATCTGACGACCTTTTCTGATGTGGCGTAAGCCGAACATATAAAAGCTTCCTCTGTTGCTAAGCCATATTCCAAGTAAACCAATCCAAATATTCCAATATGGATGATGTAACCAATCGTTAACACATGTCCAAGGATAGCCCAAGATTATAGCTGCTGGTTTTGGAAGCTGGTAATCTAAATAGCCAAATTTATGGCTTGAGAATATTCCAGCTAGATTTCCTCCTGCGGAAAATCCCATAAGGGCATAGCCGTCCATAACAACATCAAACTTCTCTAAATTATCTTTTATCAGAACAAGCGCTGTACCTAAATCTATCATAGGTGAATAAGGCTCACAGTCTCTTCCTGCACTGTACTCTAATACAAATGCATTGATTCCCTTTTTGTTAAGAGCTGCTGCAACAGGATAGCCCTCCTGTTTGGTACAAAGATGCGCGTAGCCGCCACCTGGTAGAATCATAACAAATCGCTTGCTCTTTGGATTATCTGCTGGGAAATACATAAGCTTAACATCTCGCTTGTGTTTATCCGCTGCCATTTCTTCCATGGAATAAACAGGCATTTGTATGAATCGCCCTGTATATTGAAGGTATTTAACTCTGGCTCTTCCTATCTTCACATTATTTGATTTATGCTCAATGTAGTACATTCTTGCTATTGAATATACCGTAAATACGAATGTAAGAATTAGGTATGCGATAATCAGAGTTCTCACTGTCTCGCCAAATCCGTTTGCAAATAAATAAATGTTTCGCATATGTCCCTCCTATGCCTATATGATAGCATAAATTGTCCTTATTTTAGATTTTAAGTTTTATATATAAATTTATCAAATTCACTTATATATAAACCAGCTGTTAATTAAGTGAATTTCAGATTTGAATATTTTCACTTAAAAATGCAAAATCCACTTAAGTGAATAAGAATTATATCAAAATAAACTTAACTTTATAATTCCAATCTTTGAATTTGTTAAGTCTCTAATGAATTATCAAAAATAAACTTATAATCTCTCCATGATAAGTTAAGTGAATTTTTTAATCTCTTTAATAAACTTAAAATAGCCTAAAATTATTTAACCTATTTTAAGTTTATTTCTATTTTTCTTATATTCACTTAACTCATATTTCAATTTTTAAGTGAAATTTAGATTCTTAGTTTATAAACTTAACAAAATAACCATCTTATTCAAATGAACTAAGCAACAGACTAAAATCGTCACAAAAAAACAACCCGTAGGTGATAACGGGTTGTTTCTCAAATTACATTTTTAAATTATCTATGCTTGAAAGCAACTTTGATGCGCTGCTTTAAGCCGTTTGGAAGAACGTACTTAAGCTTGTCCTCAGATGGAGTCATCTTAGAGCACTCTGGATGCTCACGGTAAAGCTTAATTGCGTCGAATTCGCACTTAGTTGTACATACACCACAACCGATGCACTTATTCTCGTCAACAATTGAAGCACCACACTTAAGACATCTAGCTGTCTCAACCTTAATCTGCTCCTCTGTAAGCTCTACAGTCTTGTCGCGGAATGTAAGCTCTCCAGTGGCTGTAGTCTTAGATACGCCTGGAATCTGACGTGGGCTGTGATCGTAATCACCAATTGCAAGGTTCTCCTTGTCAAGCTCGATGAAGTCACGACGGTTACGTCCGATTGTAAGTGAGCTGTGTGGCTGTACGAAACGGTGGATAGAGATAGCACCCTCACGACCTGCTGCGATAGCATCGATAGCAAAACGTGGACCTGTGTACATATCACCACCAACGAAGATGTCTGGCTCGTCTGTCTGGTATGTAAGAGCGTCAGCCTTTGGTCCTCTGTCGATAACAACCTTAGAACCCTTGAAGAGATCTCCGTAAACGCTACGCTGTCCTACTGAGAAGATAACGTGCTTACACTCTACAGTGATTGTATCGTTCTCATCGTACTGTGGATTGAAGCGTCCTGTCTCGTCCTTAACACGTGTACACTTCTTAAGAACGAT
>CACYLQ010000048.1 GCA_902775195.1 uncultured Pseudobutyrivibrio sp. | reverse complement strand
AAGAGGATAATCAATTCCTGAGAATTAATATGCAGATGATATTTCAGGATCCTATGGCCTGCCTGAATCCAAGACAGAAAATTTCGGATATTATTGCACAGGGGTTAGATATACATAAAGCATACAGATCGCCACAGGAGAGGGCGGCCAAGGTAGCAGGGATACTGGCAAAAGTGGGGCTGTCTCCAGAGCATGCCAGCAGATACCCTCATCAGCTCTCCGGAGGACAGAGGCAGCGCGTAGGTATCGCCAGAGCTCTTATTATGAATCCTAAGCTTGTAATTGCAGATGAGTGTATTTCCGCACTAGATGTGTCTATTCAGGCACAGGTGGTTAATCTCATGAAGGATATTCAGGAGGAAACCAAATCCTCATATCTATTCATAGCCCATGATTTATCAATGGTCAAATACATCTCCGATAGAATTGGAGTGCTCCATTTGGGACATCTGTTGGAAACAGGTACCAATGAGGAAATTTTTTCTAATCCAGTTCATCCATATACAAAGAGTCTTATTTCTGCAATACCTATTCCAAATCCAAAGGTTGAAAGGGGCCGGGTCGCTGAGAGTTATGACTATAAAACCAGTGGTATAGATTATGGTAAGGGTAAGATGAAGCTGGTGTCTGGACAGCATTATGTCAGGGCGACAGAGCAGGAGTATTTGGAATGGACAAGTTAATGTACATAAAGTCTTTTGCTTTATAAATATATATGAATGGAGGATAAATATATGAAGAAAAGAATAGCAGCATTAGTAATGATTAGTGCAATGGCCGGTTCTCTTTTTGCAGGCTGTGGCTCTTCAGCTGGTGGAGAGACAGAGACTGTGGATACAGGAGAAAGCTCAATTACAGAGGAAGCACAGGTTGGAGCAGCTGATAATATCCTAAATTTTCAGATTGGTGTGGCCATTGATACCATGGACCCTCAGCTGGCAAATGATGGAACATCATTTTCATTGCTGTCCCAGTGTATGGAGGGCTTGCTTACAAAGGATGCTGATGGAAATGCCATCATGGCAATGGCAAGTAGTGAAGAGGTTTCAGAGGATGGCCTGACTATTACGTTTACACTTAGAGACGATGTATATTGGACAAATGGAGATCCTGTCACAGCTGACGACTTTGTATTTGGCTGGCAGAGACTGGCTAGTGGAGATTTAGCCAGCGACTATCAGTTCTTTGTAGAGACAGCATGCCTGGAAAACGCTACAGAGATTATGGCAGGAGAAAAGGACATTACAGAATTGGGAGTTGAGGCCATAGATGATAAGACTTTGGTTTGTCACCTCACAAGTCCATGTGCAATCTTTGATAACCTGATGACTTTCCCAAGCTTTTTCCCTGTAGATCGTAGCTTCTATGAGGACTGTGGAGGAAACTTTGCGACTTCTCCAGAGACAATCAACTGCAATGGACCATTTGTAATTACAAGCTATGAGCCTGCAGCTGTTACAATTAAAGCAGAGAAAAATGATTCATACTATGATGCTGACAAGGTTTCTCTTGATGGAGTCGAATGGCAGTTAATGCTGGATAATCAGACAGCGGCTATGTCTTATGCTTCAGGAGATTTGGATGTAGTTACTCTGACAGGAGATCTGATTGAGCAGTATCAGGATGACCCAGCCTTCACTACAGTGGCAGATAGTTATCTGTGGTACTTATCAGCTAACATGGATAAGAAGGGACTTGATAATCTCCATGTTCGTACAGCAATTGCTAAGGCCATCGATAAGGAGGCTATAGTTTCAAGCATTCTCAAAGACGGTTCTACAGTAGCAGATTTTGTCATTCCTAATGGGCTTGCAGTAGACGCAGATGGTAAGGATTATAGAGAATCTGCTGGTATCAGCTATCCAAATTTCACCTATGATGTTGATTCTGCCAAGGTAGAATGGGCAGAGGGTCTTAAGGAATTAGGAGTTTCTGAGCTTGAATATGATTTCGTCTGTGAGGATTCTGAGACAGCACAGCAGGTGGCTCAGTTTATTCAGAACGAACTTCAGACAAATCTTGAGGGTCTTAAAATTAATCTGACTGTTGAGCCTAAGAAGGCAAGACTTGAAGATATGAGAGAAGGAAATTATGATATCGGCCTGACAAGATGGGGTGCTGACTATGCTGACCCTATGACATATCTGGATATGTTTATCACTGATTCAGCTACCAACTACATGAACTGGTCAAACTCAGAATATGATGATGTAATCCTGTCTGCAAAGTATGGTGAGCTTGCACTTGATACAGCAGCCAGATGGGATGCATTAGTAAACCTGGAGGGTGAGCTTGCAGAGGATACAGTCCTTATGCCAATGTACCATGTATCCGTAGCATATATGATTAACCCTTCAGTAAAAGGTATTAATTTCTACAACACAGGTGCTAACTATTCATTCAAATACGTTACAATCCAGTAATAAATGGCAACAAAAAACAAGGTTGGAAAAATCAATTCCAACCTTGTTTTTTTATTCGCATACAACTTCTTTTAGAATTTCTATAAAATGCTTTGCAGCAGGTGATAAAGAATTGTCTGCTCTATATGCAATTCCCAATTCTCTCTTGTAAGGCGGATCAAGAGGAAGAGATTTGAATTTAAAATCATTGCCCATAACAACCAGTTCTGGAAGGATTGATAGGCCTAAATTATTAGCGACCATGGATACAATTGCGCTGTCATCCTTTGATGAGAATCTTTCGTCAGGAACTACTCCTGAATCTTCTAAGGCAAAGTGCACATCATAGTCAGTTCCTTCTGCTGGAATAATAAATGGTTGGTTATGCATGTTGGAAATAGGAAAGATTTCATCATCGTCATCAACAAAGCCCTCTGGTAAAACTGCCACAAGGGGATCGTCAGCAATTTTTATCCATTCCAAATTTTCCGTGTGTCTTCTGCTGACAAGACCAAAATCGGCATAATTATTGTTTATCCATCCCACAATATCGTCGGTACCACCTTCCAAAAGTTCAATCTCAATTCCAGGATATGTTCGCTGAAATTTATTGATTACCTTTGGTAACCAAATTCTAGAGGTGCTTGCAAAGGATGCAATAGTTAGATGACCAATTTCTAAACCATTTAATGACGCTATAGTTTGCTCTAATTGTTCATTTATAGAGAGCATCCGTCTAACAATAGGGAGTATAACCTCCGCGTTAGGAGTAAGCTCTATACCTTGACGTGTCCTTATAAAAAGTGGGAAACCGATTTCATTTTCCATAGATTTAAGGATATGACTAACACCAGGTTGAGTATATCCCATATTGTCCCCAGATCTCGTAAAGTTTTTTGTTTCTGCTACATCCGCAAATAGTAAATACTTGGTAATCTCCATATTTGTAAAAACCTTTCTTGTGGTGCTGGTTAATATACTCCTAATAATGAAAAAGAGGGCACCCCGCGACGGGATGCCCTCATTGGCCTTGTCATTATTGAACGTTATTATAGAGGGTTTTGTCATAACTGTCTAGCATGATTTGAAAATTTTATCATTACATTTTCTTATGACCTCAATGAAAATGAGTACTTTTACAAATCATCAGGTATGTGGTTAATATTGAGAAAAATAATTTCGGGGGAAAACCTATGAAACAGAATCCACATGTAAGGAAATATGCATATCATTTAAAAACTATCGACTCTCATACAGAAGGAGAATGTACAAGAATTTGTTATGATGGTTTTCCTGATTTGCCAGGTGAAACTATGATGGCAAAGAAGAATTATCTTGTTTCAAATTACGATTATCTAAGAACGGCATTAATGCTTGAGCCACGTGGCCATAGAGACATGTTTGGTGCCTTGCTCACGGAGCCGGTTAACAAAGAAGCTGATTTCGGAGTGATTTTTATGGATAGCGGTTCATGTTTAAACATGTGTGGTCATGGAAGTATAGGAACAGCTTCTATGCTTGTGGAAACAGGAATGGTTGAGGTTACTGAACCATATACTGATGTGGTTTTAGATGCACCTAGTGGAATAATAAGAACTCGGGTCCACGTTGTTGATGGTGAAGCAGTTGATGTAAGCATTCTCAATGTTCCATCTTTTCTCTATAAAGAAAGTCAGCACATAGAGATTCCCGGGTATGGAGATATTGAATTCGATATTTCTTTTGGTGGTTCTTTTTTCGCTATCGTAAATGCGAAGCAAATTGGTTTAGAACTTGAAATAGAAAACATAGAAGAAATTACAGAACTTGGAATGCATTTACTTTCTAGAATTAATGATGAGATTGATATAAAGCATCCATATCTTGATATAACAACGGTTGATTTAGTGGAGTTTTATGGACCTACCTCAAACTCTAAAGCACACATGAAAAATTGTGTAATATTTGGAGATGCACAAGCCGACAGGTCACCTTGCGGCACAGGAACTTCAGCTAAACTGGCGACTTTATATACTAAGGGCGAGCTAAAACTAAACGAAAAATTCGTTTATGAAAGTATAACAGGCTCACTTTTTATAGGAGAAGCTATTAAAGAAGTTGAGATTGCAGGCATGAAGGCAATCATTCCTCAGATAACTGGAAGTGCTTGGATTACAGGATTTAACGAATGGATAATCGATGAACAGGATCCACATAGATTTGGATTCCTACTTGGAACAACTAAGCAGGAAGAGGAAAGCATTAGAGGAAAAATTGTTAAGGCTGCATGGACACTGTTTGCAGATAAAGGATATGAAAATACTTCCATAGAAGATGTGATAAACATTGCAAATATTTCAGAAGCGGAATTCTATGACATCTTCTCATCCAAGGATGAGTTAGAGCATACGTTAGGGGATTTATTTGATGAAAAGTATACACAGTTGATGATATCTATAAATCCTAAGATTTCCCAATATGAGAAGCTTGTTTATCTCAATAGGGAAATGTTTGAACTAATAGAAAAGAAAGTGCCATTTGACTTGATTTCTCATATCTATGTTGGCACCCCGGCTGAAAGACAAAATGTTTTAAATGACAATCGTTTTTATTATCACTTGATACCAAAAATTATAGAAGAGGGCCAAGCCAATGGAGAGTTTAGTTGCGAAGAAGATGCCCAATCTTTGGCTGAATCATATTTTTCTATTGAGAGAGGTCTTATATATGATTGGTGCATAAAAGGTGGTACAGATTCACTGGTTTTGAATAGTAGTAAGATCTTGCCAGTTTATCTTGAGCATATGCTCAATAGAAAAGAAAAAGCTATATGAAAGGAGAATATGATATGAAAATTGGATTTATAGGTTGTGGCAACATGGGTGGCGCAATGATGACGGGGATGCTTGATGCAGGCAAATGCAAAAGTGAGGATTTGATTATATCAGATAAATCTGAGGCTCTATTGCAAATGTACAAAGATAAATATGGAGTAAATACAACTCTTGATAATAAAGAAGTTGTAGAGTTTTCAGATGTCATTTATTTAGCTATAAAACCTCAGTTTTACAAAGGAGTATTAGAGGAGATTAAAGATGTTGTAACACCTGCTCAAATCATTGTAACAATAGCTCCTGGAAAAAAATTAGAGTGGATGGCTGAAAAGTTAGGAGGCGGCTTAAAAATAATTAGAACTATGCCCAACACCCCTGCAATGGTAAAGGAAGGAATGATGGGTTTGTGCCCAAATGAAAATGTAACTGAAGAGGAAGTTGCATTGGTTAGAGATATATGTGAGGGATTTTCAGCTACAGAGGTTATTTCAGAACACTTAATGGACGTGGTTACTGCAGTAAGTGGAAGTTCTCCAGCATATGTATTTATGTTCATTGAAGCCATGGCAGACGCGGCAGTGGCAGGTGGAATGCCAAGGGCGCAGGCGTATAAATTTGCAGCACAGGCTGTTAAAGGTAGTGCAACAATGGTGCTAGAGACAGGTAAGCATCCTGGTGAGTTGAAAGATATGGTGTGTTCACCAGCAGGAACAACAATTCAAGCTGTAAGAGTTCTAGAAGAAAAAGGAATGAGAAGTGCAGTGTTTGAGTGTATGGAAAAATGCTTAGAAATATCAAGAAGCATGTAATAATAATTTTTACTTAGGAGGAAAGAATAATGAGATTGAAAGACACAGGTTTAACAGCACAGGACATTAAAGACAAGGTTAGTAAGTACATGATTGAGACTTACGAAAGATTTGATTTTATCGCTGAAACAGCCAAAGATCAGTATATATATGATGAAAAGGGTGAGGCATACTTAGATTTTTATGCAGGTATCGCAGTTAACTCTGCTGGTAACTGTAATGAGAAAGTAGTTGCTGCTGTAAAGGATCAGGTATCTGATATTATGCATACCTTTAACTATCCATACACAATTCCTCAGGCATTGCTTGCAGAAAAGGTTTGTACAACTATTGGTATGGATAAGATTTTTTATCAGAACTCTGGTACAGAGG
Organism: uncultured Pseudobutyrivibrio sp.; assembly: GCA_902775195.1. Lineage (GTDB taxonomy): Bacteria > Bacillota > Clostridia > Lachnospirales > Lachnospiraceae > Pseudobutyrivibrio. The sequence continues at coordinate 5,221 of CACYLQ010000048.1, read as the reverse complement.
CAAATGAAGCCATGATTAAAATGGCAAGAAAGTATGGTATTGAAAAGTACGGTCCTAACAAATATCACATTGTAACAGCAAAAATGGGCTTCCACGGTAGAACGTTTGGTGCTATGTCCGCTACAGGCCAGCCTGGTAATGGATGTCAGATTGGATTTGGTCCTATGACTTACGGTTTCTCGTATGCACCTTATAATGATCTTCAGGCATTCAAAGATGCTTGCACTGAAAACACAATTGCTATTATGGTTGAGCCAGTTCAGGGCGAAGGTGGAGTTCATCCTGCTACTAAAGAATTTTTGTGTGGCCTTAGAGAATTTTGTGATGAAAATGGAATGCTTTTACTTATTGATGAAGTTCAGACAGGCTGGTGTAGAACAGGTGCTCCTATGTGCTTCATGAATTATGGTATCAAGCCTGATATTGTTTCTATGGCAAAAGCACTTGGTGGTGGAATGCCTATCGGTGCTATTTGTGCCACTGAAGAAGTTGCTAAAGCATTTTCGATGGGTTCACATGGAACAACATTTGGTGGACATCCCGTTTCTTGTGCCGCAGCATTGGCAGAAGTAAATGAGTTGCTAGACAGAGATCTTGCTGGTAATGCAAAGAAAATGGGTGACTATTTCATGAAGAAATTAGCATCAGAGTTACCTCACGTGAAAGAGGTCAGAGGAATGGGACTTCTCGTTGGTGTAGAATTTGATGATTCTATTTCAGGTGTTGAAGTTAAGCATGAGTGCTTGCACAGACATTTACTAATTACAGCTATTGGTGCGCATATGATTCGTATGATTCCACCACTTATTATCACAGAGGAAGATTGTGATAAAGCTGTTTCTATCATAAAGGAATCTGTTGAGGCTTTATTATAATTGGAGGCGCCGCATGAAAGAATTTACATTTTCCATTCCACAAAAGATTATTGTTGGAAAAGGAGCATTAGAAAAGGTTGGACAGATTTCAGTTGATTTAGATGGTAAACATGCATTCATAATTTCTGGGCCTAATTTGGAAAAAATGGGAATCGTGTCAAAGGTAGAAGGACTTCTTAATGAAGTTTCAATAGATGCTGATTCCTATACAAATATCGAAGCAAATCCATCTGTAACAACAGTGGAAAAGGCAGCCAAGGCATTTATAGAATCAAAAGCAGATTATATTGTTGCTCTTGGTGGGGGTTCGCCATTGGATGTGGCTAAGGCAGTGGCTGTAGTTGCAAAGTATGGGGGATCAATCACTGATTACGAAGGAGCTCATAAAGTTCCAGGAAAAGTTATACCTATGATTGCAATCCCTACAACTGCTGGAACGGGTTCTGAGGTAACAGCTTTTTCAGTAATAACAGATCATATAAGGGATTATAAGCTTACAGTTTTTAGCTATGAGTTAATTCCAAATTATGCGATTTTAGATCCAAATTTAATCATGACAACACCGGCATCTGTTGCAGCAGCATGTGGGATAGATGCGTTTATTCACGCAGAGGAATCGTATATTTCAAGAGATGCGTCCCCATTTACTGAAGCTATGTCTGAGAAGGCAATGGAATTAATTGGTAGAAGTATAAGAGCCTTTGTTGCTGACCGGGAAAACCAGAAGGCGGCAGAAGATATGCTTGTAGGTTCATTGTTTGCAGGAATTGCTTTTTCTTGGGCAAGGTTGGGAAATGTTCATGCTATGAGCCATCCGGTGAGTGCATATTTTGATGTGCCTCATGGTGTAGCTAATGGAATTTTACTTCCAACGATTGTGAATTATAATTCTTCCGTAGATGAAGGAAAGTATCTAAAAATATATAATTACATATCTGAAGAGCCGGTTACAAAAGAACAGTTTCAGCCAAAGATGCTTACAGAGGCCATTAGAAATCTAAATGCTGAACTGGGAATTCCAGATGGACTAGCAGCTGTAGGAGTCAAGGAGGAGTATATAAAAGCTATGGCTGAAGATGCGATGAAAAGTGGAAATATCATGGCAAATCCAAGAAAAACTGAATATGAGGATATTATAGAATTATATAAAGAGGCAATGTGATATTGATTTATTGTAATCATCTGCCATATCGTGATAAAATAATATGTAAGCAGACAATGTAGTCTCACATGGGACTAACTGTCTGCTTTTTTATTTATTTTGGGGAGGTTTTTATGGCAGCTTTTGAAAGAGTAAACTCAGGAATTCCACAGATGGATGAAGCTCTTGATAACATTAGGCTTGGGGATAATGTTGTTTTTCGAGTATCAAACTTAGAGGAATTTAAACTATTTTTAAACCCATACATTGAGCAGGCAAAGCATGATAAGAGAAATATAATATATTTCAGATTTGCAAGTCATGAGCCATTGGTGGAAGACTGCCTAGAAGTAAAGCGCGTGGATATTCCATTGTCTCATAGATTTGAAACCTTTACTGTGGATATCCACAATGTTATCGCTGATGAGGGATTGGATGCATTTTATGTTTTTGATTGCTTGTCAGAACTTCAAGCTGCTTGGGCTACAGATTTGATGATGGGGAATTTTTTTAGGGTAACTTGCCCATTTCTCTTTACATTAGATACAGTGGCCTATTTTCCTGTGCTTAGGGGTATGCATTCAACCTATGCCATAAATAAAATCAAAAACACCGCGCAAGTGTTTATCGATGTTTATTCAGATGATAAAAACATATATGTCCGATCAGAAAAAGTTTGGAATAGACATAATGAAAAAATGCTTATGCCACATATTTATGACAAGGATACAGGCGATTTCTATCCAATTCTTGATGGTGTGAAATCTAGCCGTTTTTATCAGATTCTTGGAAAGCTACAGCGTTCTCAAAAAGAACAGCATTCAGATTTTTGGGATAGATTTTTTAATAAAGCAAAAGATTTATTCGAAAACGGCGAGGATGTAAAAGATTACGCAGATAAAATGTGCAATATCATGATGACTCGGGATGAAAAGATGCGTCTTATGGTAAAGGAGAATTTTACGCCAGAGGATTATTTTGAAGTTCGAGAGCATATGATTGGTACCGGCATGATAGGTGGAAAATCTTGCGGCATGTTGCTTTCGAGGGCAATCGTGAGAAATAAATTGCCGGAGATATATGAGAATATCGAGCCGCATGATTCATTTTATGTGGGCTCAGATGTTTATTACACATATATTGTTGATAATGATTTTTGGGATTTGCGGGTTAAGCAAAGGAGTGACGAGGGATTCTTTGCACTAGCTGAGCAGTTTTCTCAGAAGCTGCTTAACGGTGCTTTTGATGATGCTATTGAAGAGCAATTTAGGGATATAATCGAATACTATGGGCAAGACCCATATATCATCCGCTCAAGCAGTATTTTGGAGGATGGTTTTGGAAATGCCTTTGCTGGAAAATACGAATCAGTATTTTGTGCTAATCAAGGTACAGATGAAGAGCGGTTGGCAGAATTTGAAAATGCAGTTCGCACGGTGTACGCCAGCACCATGAATCCTTCTGCCTTGGATTATAGAAAAAGAAGAGGCCTAGAAAAACGCGATGAACAAATGGCTTTATTAATTCAAAGGGTTTCCGGTTCCTATTATGGAAATAACTTTATGCCTTGTGCAGCGGGAGTAGGATATTCTTATAGTCCCTACAAATTTATTAAAGAGATTGACCAAAGCAAGGGCATGCTTCGTCTAGTAATGGGACTTGGCACATCTGCGGTAGATAGAACTCAGGGTTCCTATCCACGCCTTGTTAGCTTAGGTGCTCCAGAGAAAAACGTATATACGAATACAGCAGATATGCATAAGTACTCTCAAAGAAAAATAGAAGTAGTGGATACAATAAACAGGTGCTTAAAACAACTTGAGGTAAAGGACCTGCTTCCAAATATTTCTTTCTATCATAAAACAATGCTCCTTGATCATGATTATGATGCAGAAACTCGCCTCCGTGAGGTTGGTCGAAAAGATGAGGTGATGTTTGTCTCCTGTAGAGGGTTGGTAAAACGAGGGGAAATAATGGATGCCCTTAAAAATATAATGGCCTGTATACAAGCAGAATATCAACAGCCGGTGGATATAGAGTATGCCATCAATCTATCGGAAAACGATGATTATATGATTAATCTTTTGCAGTGTAGACCTCTTCAGGTATTTAATGATTTGCGAGAGGTTCAAATTCCAAATGATATTGCAGAGGACAGAATTATATTGGAAAGTTACGGGGATTCAATGGGGCTTTCTCGAATATCAAAACTGGATATTATAGTCTATGTTGACCCAATAGCTTATTACAATATGCCGCATTATGAGAAAGTAAATGTAGCTCATTTAATTAGTAGGATAAATGGCTTTATTTCGGAGAATGACAAACATGGTTTTCTCATGTGTCCCGGTAGAATAGGAACATCATCACCGGAGCTTGGTGTGCAAACTAACTTTGCTGATATAAGTGGTTTTGAGGCTATATGCGAAATGGAAGAACGAAAAGCTGGATACAATCCAGAGTTATCTTATGGAAGCCATATGTTCCAAGATTTAGTTGAACAGGATATTTTGTATACAGCAGTTTTTTCTGGAAAAGAAGACACGATTTTTAATCCAGAGTTGTTTAAAGGATATGATAATATTACCGAGAAATTTAAGGGTGGCACGGAATTAAAAGACATCGTACAGGTCTATAATGTCAGTGATAAGAATGTTCAAATATTTAATGATTTAAAAACAGAGCACTTTTTACTGACTTGCTAAAGCTTAGGGGGCTTAGCTTGTGCGTGGAGCCCCCAGAAAAAGATTGATACTGTACCATCAGCCTTTGAGAGACAGCCAGATGGAAAGTGGATTAAGGATATTAAGTTTAAGATTCCAATGATTAACAATGAGACACTTTTTGGTTTGGACAATTTAAATCAGCTTGAAACCATCGCAAAAATTGAGAGAATTAAATAAAGCAAAAAGCTTCCAAACTGTGAATAGTTTGGAAGCTTCAGAGTGTAGACAAAGTGTCGCGGCTCCCGCCGCGACCTTTTCTTTTTAATAAGGAGGAACTGGAGTCTGTGGACTCCAGTTCTTTCATTTTTAGACTATCTAAATCCCTAGAAAACCTTGATTTTGCAAGCTTTTTAGTCTCTTTTTTGGTATAATAGAACTATAAAACAAGGGGTTAGAATAATGATTACAGAACAAAACGAGAAGGCTAGAAAGCAGATTGAATTTGTATGTACTGATGACTTGGTTCCGCAAGATCATCT
>CACYLQ010000047.1 GCA_902775195.1 uncultured Pseudobutyrivibrio sp. | reverse complement strand
GTCAACTCATAGGTAAGCTTGTTATCCTCTTTTGCAACAAATGTGAAATCCATATCTCTTGCAAATCCATGCTGGCCCATCTCATATATGTTGCCCTCATAAATTGACTTTTTCTGATAGTAGCAGCCTACCACTGGAAACAACACTGGCGATGTTCTTCCCCAATACGCAGCATCCGCCTGCCACATTATCTCTCTATTATCGCTTTTACGAATTAATGACTTTATCTCAGCCCCGTGTTCTGAAACAGTGAGCTTTAGCTTCTGGTTTTCAATTATTTGGTTCATTTTGCGCTCCTTCTTTATCTTCCTCTTGTCTGTTATCCTAATGTATTATACCAAACATTGGATGTTATGGTAAATTTCATCTTAAATCTAGAAGTTTGAGTCCAGCATTGCGGAGAATGTTACGGTAAATCTATTAATTAGCAGTCATTTTCATGTAAATTCATATTCTTAGAGCTGTTTCTGCTATATTCAACTATTGCGCCTATGAACTCATCTCCATATTTTTCAGCTTTCGCTTGTCCAACACCTGATACATCCAGGAACTCATCTATTGTCTTTGGACATTTATTAACCATATCAACTAAAGTCTTATCGCTAAATACGATATAAGGAGGCATCCCCTCTTCTTTTGCTAATCTCAACCTAAGTTTTCTAAGCAAGTCAAATAAAGTCTCATCTTTTTTATCTTTAATATTATTGCTAGGAGCTTTTTTCTTAACACTTTGGCACTGCTTTACATTATATGGCTCTGCTTGCTTCAATCTATCAATATTTCCCATTCGAAGAACACTATATTTACTATCTGTTTGAACTAGCAGGCCGTCACAAATCATTTGATTAATTAAAGTTCGCAGATTAACTTCTGTTTCATCCTTAAGCTGCCCATAAGACTTGTAATTTACAGTTCCAATATCTATTAGTTTTGAGCTTCTTGCGCCTCTAAGAGTTTTTATTACAACATTTATTCCGTAGCTTCCCTTTGTTTCGGCAACACAATTAATAACCCATTTTGCCTGTTCTTTCATATCAGCAACTTTGTATTCTCTACTGCAATTGCCACATTTATTACAATTTCCTTTTTTATTTTCACCAAAGTAGGTCAAAATATAGTTTCTTAAACAACTTGTTGTTTGACAATATTCAATCATAGCTTTTAATCTCAACGAGTCATTATGCTTTACAAGCTCTACATCTTCGTGTGGTACATTACTAAAATCCTTATTTTCAAGCAAAAACTTATTTATCACTATATCCTGGGATGAAAACAACAATGTACACTCAGCTTCTTCACCATCTCTACCAGCTCGTCCTGCTTCCTGATAGTAGTTTTCAATGCTTTGTGGCATATTATAATGAATTACAAATCTAACATTAGATTTATCTATTCCCATTCCAAAAGCATTAGTTGCAACAATAATATCTTTTCTATCATAAATAAAGTCATCTTGATTCTTTTTTCTATTGCTATTGCTTAAACCAGCATGATACATAGTTGCATTAATGTCCGCCTTTATTAAAACTTCGTATATTTTTTCTACATTTTTTCTTGTTGCGCAATATATAATGCCAGCCTGATTTTGGTGTTGAAGTATGTAATCAACAATGTATTTCTCTTTTTTTGTGGTTGCTTCCACTCGATAATATAGATTAGTTCTATCATAGCCTGTACTGGTTATTTGCGGATTTATCAATTCTAATCTTTCAATAATGTCATTTTTAACAGCAGCAGTTGCCGTGGCTGTAAATGCACTTACTACTGGTCTTTTTGGTAATCTTTTTACAAATTCTGAAATTCTAAGATAGCTTGGTCTAAAATCCTGGCCCCATTGTGAAAGACAATGGGCTTCATCTACTGTAACCATAGAAATGTTTAATGACCTGCAATATTCCCAAAATTTTACGTTATCTAATCTTTCTGGTGAAACATACATTATTTTGTATTTTCCAGCTGAAACATCTGCGAAAACTTTAGCTATTTCCAAATCTGTCAGATAAGAATTTATATAGCAGGCTTCTATCTGAGCGCTTTTTAGCGCCTTCACCTGATCTTGCATAAGTGATATTAATGGCGAAATCACAATTGTAATACCATCAAACATTAATGCTGGTATTTGATAACATATCGATTTACCTGCCCCAGTAGGCATAATTGCCAAACAATCATTTCCTTCTAAAATAGTATTGATGACAGATTCTTGACCTTCTCTAAAATCATCATAGCCATAATACTTCTTTAAAATACTTATAGGTTCATTTATATTATTCATTATTTCTCCCAACTAAACACAATATTCCTTTATTTTCTTTTCTATTTCTTCTATATCCAATGGTCGCTCCATTGATTCCATTGAAAAGACAATGTTATTTCCTATGGTATAACCTGCCCTCTCATATTCTCTTAGCTTATTGAAGTTTTTACTTGCATACTCACCATCATCAATCATACCTAGATGTTCCCAATATATAGTTTTCCTTTTGCGAACATTCAATATTGCAAAATCTGGATAGATGACATTATCCTCTGAAAGCTTCAATTCAGGTTCATATACATAATCTAAGCCATATTCATTAAAATAATCCGCTATAATCATTTCTGATTTGGATCTAACATATTCTCCTCGTCGAGTTTTATAGTTTCCCTTCTCGTAAAATTTATTTTGATCTCCATGCATTTCACTTTGCCATCTGGAAATTAACATATCGTCTGTTTCCACAAGGGGAACTATCACATTTCTTTTCTCTTCATTGTAGTTTTCATAAATATTGTTAATAGCTTTGACATCATAATTTTTAGCAAATACTTTTATTGATTTTTCAAGCTTCAATAAAAGTCTATTTTCTTTTTCTTCATAATTACGTTGCAAATATTTGGTGTAATTCTTTACATCCTTCTTAGCTATATATTTTCGTTCACCATTAATTGCTTCATAATATTGATAGGTTCCATTACATTTAGAAATATATATATGTTTTTTAGGAACATCTTTATATTTAATCATATTTTTATTTGATTTTTTAAGTAGAGCTTGAATTTCTCCAAGCTGCTCTATTAATAGACTACTAATATCTTCAATCATCGAAATATCTCCTTGCTTTTCTTAACTATTGAAAAATAAATTATTTAACATACCTATTTGGGGCGATAAATTACGGAAATCAGAATTACCACATTGGTTTTACCGTACATTGCTACATCAGCTGCTATATAGATATACATTAAACTTTTCGTATACACTATTTTTCATGTAATAACTGATGCGTAACTACTATTGCAGATTTTATTTATTACCAATTATTAATTTGTGTGGATTATAGTTCGCGAAATTTACCTAATAACTTTCAATATCGTCAACTTTTATGTAATAGGAATTATAAGATTGAAAAAATCTTACGGAAAATTAGACAATAATTTGCGTTCTTATGTACTAAATTCACAGACATACATTAATAACGCTCTATTAATATACTTTCATGTATTCGTTTAGTCAAGGTATTTGTTATATTATATTGTATTTTTGATTAAACACTTTTTCTCGTAACTCCACATAACTGCATTCCCAGAAATCTAGCTTTACCCCCTAAAAAACACAGCGAGACCACCAACTATTGCATTCACAGTAATCCTAAGCTTCAAATTTCATAGAATTACTGGTGCAAACAGAGGTAGTCTCGATGCATTTATCTCTTTATAAAATTTACCAATGTGTTTTGTGCTCATCAATAACTTCATCGGTTTCCAGGTTGACTAGGTAGAAGCCCATTAGCTTGGCTTCGGATTGGCCTAGGGAATTGCCGTTTTCATCTAGAGGCTCTGCTTCTAGGACAAGCTCGATGCAGCTATTGCCGTTGTCGTCGTCCTTTGTGCCGTTGTCATAAAGGATGTATACGTAGTCATCGTCCTGGGCCACTGTGCCCTTGACGTAACCCTTGGCTGTGTAGCCTAATTCCACGGAGAAATCATCGATGACACCGTCCTTCTGCAAATAGTTGCACAGCACAATCATTTTATTCATAATATCTAGCTCTGATGGATAAGAATCATCGTAGTATTCATCCTCAGAATAATCGCTGTAGTCATCATAGCTGTAGTCATCATAGCTGTCGCTATAATCGTAATAATCATCAGTTTCGTAATCGTCACTGACTTCGGTTTCATCACTGCTAAGTCCGTACCATAGAGCATCATTTGAGAAAACAACAGCAATCGCTATAACTATAGCAATTATCAGTTTTAATGGTTTATTTATCGGAGCCTGCAGGTCTAAGGATTTATTTCTTTTTACAAACATGCAGATAAAAATAACAATGCTCATAAGAATAATGCCAAAACCCATTGCCTGCAAAATGCCAAGTAATAAAATGGTTGTTTTAGAAAATCCATAGGCAATAAGCATTGTGTAATCGATACAAGCCGCCATTAAAGCTATTATTACAATTACATATACAAATAAAAGTCTAACGCCCTGTGGCTTTTTCTTTTCAGCCAAAAGCTTTTCCCTGTCTATTGAAGCTTCCTCCGAATCCAGCCATTCCTGCAGTATTTTAAGAGCATTTGGCTGATAGTTGCCTGTGACCTGGATAAGAGCTTCGCGGCATTTAGCTTTGTCTCCCATCAAGGCACAGTTCATAGCCATGTGAACGAGAAGCCTGTTTTTTAAGAATTTAGTTTTAAGCTTTGCTTTGTAATAAAGGAAGTAGTTAAAATCAAATTTTTCCTGGTCGCTAAAATCATTATGCTTTTTAGAAAAATGATTATTAATGAGCGCCAAAATTCCACTACTTAAAACTAGGATTTCTACTGCTATGTAAACATAAGCCGCTTTAACCAGATAGAGGCCAAAGAAATCTTTCTTTATAAACCAATAATAAACTAAAAACAAGCAAGCTAAGCAATACAACAAAACAATTCTTCTGCTTAAGAGATATTTCTTTGCAAGCTCAACGCCCCGGCTATCTGGTTTATATTCATCAATATTTATCGATTCATCATCAAACATATTATTCATTTTATGTGTTCACCATCTTTTCTTAATAGTAATTTTATTTAGTCATAAGATGTGCATTACAGCATATTTATAAGTCCTTCTAAACCCTGGGTTTTATAAATATCTTTGTAGTAGCCAACCTCTCCGGCAATCAACTCATCGATTATCTGCATTCCTAAAAGCTCCACTGGAGCCTTGTCGTCTGTCAAAATCAAATCCCCTGGCTGATAGCTGGTGAGATTCTCCTGAACCTTTGACATCATATAGATTAAATCATCATCAGTTTCAGCTGCAACCCCTGTGGCCAACTTTTGTTCCATATCGTCATTCATGCTGGCGAACAGGATTCGATTAGTATTGTTCTGAACATTAGATGTCATTATGTAAGGAAAGACCTGGCCGATAGTATCTGCTAAATAATAGTTTATATTATTTTTTTCATCACTTCGCATGTTAAGGTTGACCACCATCACGCCATTGTCAGTTAAATGATTCTTGACCAATGTAAAGAATTCAACGCTGGACATTTGGAATGGAATGGTTATGTCCTGATATGCATCAACCATTATTATGTCATATTTATCGTCGATGACATTTAGATAAGCCCTGCCATCATAGGTTACAACAGGTACGTCCTTTGGAAGCTCGAAATATTTGTGGGCAAGAGATGTGATTTTCTCGTCAATTTCAACACCTGTTATTTCGACATTATCAAAATATCTTTCGCACTGAGTGGCGTAGGTGCCCGAGCCATTTCCAAGGATTAGTATCTTTGTTGGGGTGTCTTTTTTATCATTTCTGCCCATGTAGACGGCTGCCATTGCATGGTCGTAGTAATATCCTGTTGGCCCCTTTTCCTTCGCATATACGGATTGAGTTCCGAACAAAACATTGGTAGATAATACCACTTGTTTGTCATTCTCATAAACCTGCAAATAGTTGTAAATAGATTCACCCTCGTAAGTAAGGTCAGTCTGCCAAAAAGCAAAGCTATTGCTATGGCCAAGAAGGCAGCAGACTAAAAACAAAGCGATGCTAACAGGTACCCTCTTGGCTTTTAAAAAATTTACTTTTGAACTGGCGAAATAAATGACGCAAAGCACCAACAATATGCCTGCGAAAATCAAAAACGTAACCGCAGTTCCAACTGCTGGAATGCTGATGAAGGTTGGCACAAAGGTACCAATAATGCTTCCTATTGTGTTGCTGGCGTTAAGCTTTCCAACTACGCTTCCGCTGTCATCTAAGCTATCTACGGAAAACTTTACCAGTGATGGTGTTACTGTTCCCAGCAAAAATAACGGAAATACGAATATCACCATACAAGCAACAAAGCCTGCTATAACCAAGAAATTGTTGCTAACAGTAAAAATCAGTAGTGCAGATATGCCAATGATTATGTATTTTCCTACAACAGGAATGGCAGCAATCCAAATAGCTGCAATGATTATGCGCTTGTAAAGCTTATCTGGATTTGGATCCTTATCCGCCATTCGGCCACCGTAGAGATTTCCTAAGGCCATGGCAATCATAATAGTGCCAATGATGATAGTCCAAACTATCTGCGATGAGCTAAAATAAGGTGCAAGCAATCTGCTAGCACCTAACTCAACCGCCATTACCGACATTCCTGCAAAAAATTCTGTTAGGTAAAGATACAGCTTATTCTTTAATATTGGTCGATTCATTAATTCCCCCTGATGTCACATCATTTAATTATTTAACAAAATTAGTAAAAATATGCTCTTCCTTTTCTGGTAAGCCAAACTGCTCTTTTCCAAGGGCGATACTCTTCATTAAGAAAGACATGTTTCTAGCTAAAACTCTAAGTGTCTGTAGTCCCTCTTCATCAGAAGCTGCCTCTCCTGGAAGTCTACCATGAACGCTATTCCAGTACTGGCTGGATGCTACAGGCATGCCAGAAATTGTAAAGTATTTGTTTAATTCATCGTATGTAGCTGAAAGACCGCCTCTACGTGCTACTACCACGCTGGCTCCCACCTTCATTGTCTTGTCAAAGCCTGTGCTGTAAAACAATCTATCAAGGCAAGCGATAAGTGTTGCATTGGCTGAAGCATAATAAACCGGTGATGCTACAACCAACCCATCTGCCTCCTCGAATTTAGGGGCAAGCTCATTTACAACATCATCAAACACGCATTTTCCCTTTGTAGCACATGAGCCGCAGGCAATGCAGCCCCTTACATCCTTATTTCCAATCTGAACAACCTCAGCATCAATTCCTTGCTCCTCAAAGACTTTGGTCATTTCATTTAATGCAACTGATGTATTTCCGTCCTTACGTGGACTACCGTTAATGATTAATACCTTCATTTGACTCCTCCTACTATCTGTTAACTAGCTCATCCAACTGTTAACAATTGCGATTTCTTCCATGTATCCCTTATCATCGTTTGGTGTTTCAAGAATGAATGGAAGATTCTGTGTAACTGGATGCATGGCAATTCTTTTCATTGCATCCATTCCGATGTAGCCCTGCCCCAGCTTTTCGTGGCGATCCTTTGCGGCACCGCATTCGTTTTTGCTATCGTTGAAATGGATTGCCTTAAGTCTGTCCAAGCCTATTATCTTGTCGAACTTGGTCAACACACCGTCTAAATCATTGACGATGTCATAGCCTCCATCCCAAATGTGGCAAGTGTCCAGACAAACACCAAGCTTGTCATTTAATGTGGTGCGGTCAATTATTTCTCGAAGCTCCTCAAAGGTCTTTCCCACCTCTGAGCCCTTGCCCGCCATGGTTTCTAGAAGGACTGTGGTGTTCATATCCTCCCAAAGTGATTGATTAAGTCCATCTGCAATCTGCTGAATTCCAGTCTCAGTTCCCTGGCCAGTGTGTGAGCCTGGATGGAAATTATAGTACTGATGTGGAACCTGCTCCATACGCTGCAAATCCTGCTGAAGCATATCTAGGGCATTAGCTCTTGTCTCTGGTTTTGCAGAGCAAAGATTCATAGTGTAGCTTGCGTGTGCTACAAGTGTTCCAAACTTTTCTTTTTCAAGGATTGCCTGAAGCTTTTCAACATCAGCAGGCTCAATATCCTTCGCTTTTCCACCTCTTGGATTTCTTGTAAACCATGCAAAGGTATTTCCACCAAATTCTGTCATCTGGCGTCCCATTGCTTCGTAACCATTTGTCACTGATAAGTGACAGCCTATATATACCATGTATTACCTCGTTGTTAAATTATACTTCAAAGTCTAAACAGCTTCTGATTTTAGTGTAAGGTCTAACCTTTCCATCTGCTACTGCAACATGGTCTGGGTGAACTGCGTAGCCCTTTAAAGCATCTTCATTTTCAAAAGTAGAATCAAGCATCAAATCAGCATTTGAGCTGGCAAGTCCGTTGATGTTAACCTTGATATCGACCATTCCAGGAATCTTTCCTGCAAGACCTTCTAATCCTTCTTTAATGCCTTGCTTTACCTGCTCCTTTTCCTCTGCTGAAAGCTCGTCCTTAAGTGTCCATAAAATAATGTGTTTTACCATGACAATTCTCCTTTTATCTATATACAATAGTTTCTAACCATCTTTGGGATGTCCCATGAATAAAATTATATTGCAAATCTTTCTACTTGTAATCTTCTACATCAAATTTTCTATCTTTAAAATAATAATCTCTGTCGTCCTCAGTGATTTCTCTCACTATCCTGCAAGGATTTCCTACCGCAATTACGTTATCTGGAAGATCTTTGGTTACCACACTTCCTCCACCGATGACTACGTTATTTCCAATTGTTACTCCTGGCAAGATGCAGGTGTTTCCGCCAATCCATACGTTATTACCAATAGTGATGTCGATTCCATATTCGTAACCTGAATTGCGAGAATCAGGATGAATAGGATGCCCTGCAGTGTAAATAGCAACGTTTGGTGCTATCTGGGCGTTGTCACCAATTTTGACCTTGCCGACATCAAGTATAACCAGATTATAGTTGGCAAAGAAGTTTTCGCCAACTTCGATGTTGTAGCCATAGTCACAGTGAAAAGGTGATTCTATACATACTGTGTTTCCAGTTTTGCCAAGGATTTCCTTGATCAATTTGTCCTTTCCAGCTGTGTCGCCTGGATCCATATTGTTGTACTTGAAAATCCTCTTTTTGTTTTCCAATCGCTCTTCGCTAAGCCCATCTAGCCACGCCTTGTATGGAAGATTAGCAAGCATTCTCTCCTTTTGGTTCATATTGCACCTCATTCTTTCTCTAGCCTTATTTCTCCACCGATGACAATTGCCTTAGAGTCAAACCCATGTCCAATTTCTCTTGTGGAAGCAACTGGTAAATCTTCTCTAATATGCATTTTTAATAAATCATAAACTGTCAATTGAAGATTTTCCTTTTCATAATTTGTAAATGTGCCAAGTAACACTCCTGCCACTTCATCAAATACTCCAATTTGCTCAAGCTGTGCTAAGAGGGTTGCTATCTGGCCTGAGCCACCTCCATATGATTCAAGTAGCAATATTTTTCCTTTCATATCAGGCCAATACTTTGTGCCCGCAAGCTTAGTGAAGCATCTGATATTTCCGCCAACCACAATGCCCTCCATGACATTGTTCTGGAGAAAGGTATAGTTTATGTTGAATAGCTTGGCTTTATCTCCATCTATATACGCCTGAAATCTATCTTTCAACAATGGTTCGTCTGAATAAACCATGTTTTTCACCTGGTATAATACAGAAGATTTTCCTGTTATTGTATATATCGCATTTACGATAGTAGTTAAATCACTATAGCCCCAAAATGTCTTATTGGACTTAGCAATCACATCAAAATCGAGATATTTCAGAACTCCATTAGCTAAATCGCCACCTGAAATATCATAAATAGCTTCTATAGAATCATCCTTATAAAAATCCATTAAATCAGCAGCCCTCTCTTTATCTGAGCCACTAAATTCATCAACCTTTGACATAATGTGAGGGGCTCTAACTGTTTCTATCCCCATACTACCAAGCACCTTTTCTAACTCATCTATTTGATATGCCCACTCTTTACTATGTCCATTTGAGCAAGCTGCTAATCCCACTTTCATTTTCTAATTCTCCTAATTTTTCGTCCTATTAACAATAAATATTCCAAGACTCACAAGCACTAGCGCCACCAAATATTTAATAGTGATTGTCTGCCACTCTGACAGGAATATTGCTGAAAGGATTGCTCCAAAAATTGGATTCGTAAATCCGTATATGGTGACTGATGATACTGGGTTGTACTTAAGTAGCACGCCCCAGATGGAATAAGCCACTGATGATATCAGAGCCATGTAGATAATAAGTGGAATGCCGGCAGGGGATGTCATGTGAAGTCTGCCACCAGCCAGTATTCCTACGATTATCATTATAAGACCACCAATAATAAACTGATATCCGCTGAGTGTGACAGGATTTTCCCTGAGGGAATATTCCTTTATCAGTACTGATGAAATGGCATAGGATACTGAAGCTATAAGGATAAAGCCTTCGCCATTTATTGCAAAGCCTGCGCCCATGTCGCCGTCAGCTAAGCTAACCAGTATCACACCTGCAGCCCCTAGCACGCAGCCTACCATCTTATTAGTAGTGAGTTTTTCCTGTTTCCTTACCAAGGATGCCATCAGGATTGCGAAGAATGTACTCATGCCATTAATAATGGATGATTTCACTCCTGATGAGTGTGCAAGTCCCATGTAGAAAAAGAAATATTGAAGGACAGTCTGGAAGATGCTGAGCTTGCAAACCATTCCCCAGGACTGCTTTTTAGGATACAAAAACTTTTTCTGTAATAAGCTGCCGAAAACAATCGCCAAAATTCCTGCTAAGAAAAATCTGATTCCTGCGAATAAAATCTGTGACATGCTATCACCAGCGCCTATTTCAAAGAGCTTGTATCCTATTTTAATACTTGGGAATGCGCTACCCCAAAGCAGGCAGCAAAGTATTGCCAATCCGCATACAACAATCTTGTTTTTTAATATATTTCTACTTTCCATCTAATTTCTCTACTTACTTTATAATTGGGCTTTGCACACCCTGCAGATTAGTTGTTAATCTGTTCCCACTCCTCTTTTGTCATGAGATTTACCACATTTGTCCTAATCTCATCTAAAAGTGGCACCTTAACATTTTCATCTGTTCTATTATACTTGAATCCAAGCTTTTCTTGAACACGTTTTGATTTTTCATTTCCTTGAAAATATGCACACCAAACCTTTGAAACATTTAAATCTTCAAATGCTCTTTTTAAAAGATGTGTGCAGGCTTCAGGCATAATCCCAAGGCCCCAATATGGCTTGCCAAGCCAATAGCCCAGCTCACACTCATCCTTGTCTTCATAATGAAACATCAAATCAGCAGTGCCGATTGGCTCCCCTGTCTCCTTCAAGCAAATGGCATAATTCTCAGGATTCGTAAATACGTTATTAATCACGTTGATGCTTTCTTCTATTGTCTTATGGGCAGGCCATCCGCAAGGGCTTCCAACCTCTTTTTCTTTTGCCATACTAAATAAAACCTCTGCATCGTCCTCGTTCCAATGGCGAAAGCCTAATCTTTCTGTCTCAAATAAATATTCAGTGTTTGTGCTCATGTCGTTATCCTCCTGCGCAATTTTTGTTAAACAATAGGCAGGTGTTACTGCACCTGCCTATTACAATCATTTCAAATAAAATTATTTTTTCTTA
>CACYLQ010000046.1:38266-53706 GCA_902775195.1 uncultured Pseudobutyrivibrio sp. | reverse complement strand
AACCTGGAACATCTCACCTGCACCCTCGCAGTCACTTCCTGTGATAAGTGGAGTGTGTACATATACGAAATCACGCTCCTGGAAGAACTTGTGAATAGCGTAAGCGCAAAGAGAACGAACTCTAAATACAGCCTGGAATGTGTTTGTACGTGCACGAAGATGTGTCTGTGTACGAAGGTATTCCATTGTGTGTCTCTTTGGCTGGATTGGATAATCTGGTGTAGACTTTCCTTCAACTACAACCTTTGTAGCCTGGATTTCAAATGGCTGCTTAGCCTCTGGTGTAAGCACTACTGTACCTGTTACGTATACTGCTGCACCTACGTTTAAGTGGCAAACCTCATCGAAGTTATCAATCTTATCCTGGTTGAAAACTACCTGCACAGGGTTGAAAAATGTACCATCTGCAAGTACTAAGAAACCGAATGTCTTTGAATCACGCATGTTGCGAACCCAACCAGAAACTGTAACTTCCTTGTCACCGTATTCCTTGAAGTTTCTAGAAAGAGTTCTTATGTCTGTTGTTTTAACGCTCATAATTTTCTCCTTTTCATTCATAAAAAAAGCCCCACCAAGCAGTACTTGATGAGGCTCTCTAATTCTTACTTATTTGAAACAACCATCAAATCTCATCAACACAATAAAATTAAATCCCCTGATTATTATTCACGGAATTATTATTATTGTTATTGAGATTATTAAGCATAGATGTGAATGCCATGATTGTCTCCTTTCTTTATTTGAGTAAAGTATAGTTATTTACGATTTTAATGTCAAGCATTTCATGTCAATAGTTAAGTTTTTTCTGCATTCTCATATTCTCACTTAAAAATCGGAAATGAGGTTAAGTGTGTGAAAAATTTTTCAAAATAAACTTAAGTTAGCTTAAATGATTTTAGGTATTCTTAAGTTTATTTGGAGATTTTCATTTCTTCACTTAACAAATTCTCCCGACTCCTCAGATTTATATAAGTGAAAATGATTTTTTGATATTTCACACTTAACTCTGTTAAGTTTTTAAAATTTTTTTCTAGATTCACTTAACAGCATTTTGCAATTTTAAGTGAAAAATCTATTATGGTATATACACTTAACTCCTTGGACAATTTCTGTTAAGTTTATTTTCAAATCATCTCCTGACACTTAACTCCATCCAAAACTCCATAGTGAAATTCCCTTGCGAAGATTTTTAGCATTTGTATAATTAAATAGGTAAGAAAAAATTAGGGGTGACATATTAATATGAATAAAAAAGAAGTAAATGAAATAAAAAGACGCTTCAAAAAGGATTCCGTTAACTTCGACAAGATGGTTGGATGCTACGTTGATGCCAACAAGGAAATCGTGCTCACATTCAAGGAGACTTTCCTTAATCTTGAGGATGAAGAATTCCACAAATATCTTGAGATTGCTAACAAGGCCATGTCAGGAACTATTGGCAACAACTTGCTGGAGCTTCCATTTGATCCTGAATCAGAAATCGAAGGCAGCGGTCATGATTTGTTAATGAGGCTTCGCGAGACAGGTCTTAAGGATGAGAAGCTTCTTATTGAATACTACAATCGCATTATTGAATCTTATGATTATGTAGGAAACTATCTTATCGTGCTTTTCCACGACACCTATGATGTTCCTATGAAGACTAGCGATAATTTAGCCTTAGATGAATCAGAGGAAGTATATGAATACATTATCTGCGCTATCTGCCCTGTTCAGCTTTCAAAGGCTGCCCTTGGTTATCGTGAGCAGGAAAACCGTATTGGTGCAAGAGACAGAGACTGGGTTGTAGGACCTGTTGATACAGCCTTTACATTCCCTGCATTTACAGAGCGTTCTACTGATTTACATGCATGCCTGGCATACACTAAGAACACTAAAGAGCCTCATGTAGAATTCTGGGAAAACTGCATTGGCTGTGGCACTAGAAAGACAACTACTCAGAAGAAGAATGCCTTCAACAACATGCTAAACCAGGCGCTTGGTGAGGAAACAGACGAAACTCTTGAGACAAAGCTTGATATTCAACAGAACCTTTCAGATTTCATTACTGTTGAGGCCGAGCGTTTAGGACCTGAAGAGCCAATTATTCTTGAACCACAGGATGTTGCAAATATCCTTACAGATTCTGGACTTTCAGATATGAAGGTTGAAAAGATTCAGGCTAATTTCGAAAACTATTTTGAAGAGCAGCTTCCACTTGCTGAGGAAATCTTAGATGAGAAGGCTCTTAAAAATAATGAAATAAGAGTTGAGAAGAATGTTCTTAAGGAACGTGTTGTAGACCTTACAAAGCAGCTTAAGGAAGCTACTGGTGAAACAGCTGATGGCAAGGTTCCTGACATTGTTGTTAAGGTATCTGAGAGCAAGGCGGCTAACGTTACTACAGCATACGTAGATGGTAAGAAGTGCGTATGTGTACCTATCGAACCAGACGAAACATTCATGCTTAACGGGGAAGAAATATAAAAGGCACTATGTTACGGTCACAAGCATTATGATTTCTCCGCTTCACTAAAAATGTAAAGCTTGAGAAATATAATAGCTTGTTACCTACATAGTGCCTTTTTAATATTTACGATAAATTATTTTTCTAACTCGTCAAGATGAGGAATAGCAACCTCATTCATAAGCTCATTAGACATATCCTCTAAGATATGGTTAAGAGTTGTAATCTCCTCTGCTGAGAAGTGCTCCTCTGAACGTTCAGCTACTGTGCTTACATAACCTGTTGAAAGATTGAGATAATCAAGATACTTGTCAGTAACGTGAAGATGGAACTCTCTTCTGTCTGTTGTTGACTGTACCTTCTGAAGATATCCCTTTTCAATTAAGCAAGCAACCTTGTATGCTGCATTAGGTGATGAGATACCGATGAAATCAGCAAACTCTTTAACAGTAGGATTGTTTAAGCAATATATTATTTCTACACAAAATAATTCAACTATAGTGAGTGATGTTTCTCTTGAGTGTAGCTTGTTAAACATCTCCTGATAAAAGTGAATTTTGAATTTGGTATAAACCTCTGTAAGATTTTTTTCTAACATTTTATACTCCTATCTCTCTTTAATTTAATTCCCACAGAATACTATACTCAATTTATTCACCAATGGCAAAGGAAATTTCAGCTTTTGCAACAATTTTTTCATCGATTGTGGCAATAGCTTCCCCAAACCCTACAGGCCCTTTCCTTGCAGTAAGGGTGCATTCGAGGTTTAAAACATCGCCAGGTTCAACCTGTCTTTTAAACCTCGCATTTTTAATTCCGCCAAAGAATGCAAGCTTACCTTTATTCTCTTCCTCAGTCAAAAGAGCAACTGCTCCTACCTGAGCTAATGCTTCTATTATAAGTACACCTGGCATAACAGGGTGACCTGGGAAATGTCCCATGAAATGCATTTCGTTTGCGCTGACGCATTTGATGCCCTTAGCATATTTTCCTGGCTCACATTCCACTATCTTATCTACCAACAAGAATGGATAGCGATGTGGCAAAATCTCCTGAATCTCTGAATTACTTAACTGCATATACTCTCCTCATATTTACGAAGTACTATTGATGCGTTGTGGCCGCCGAAACCTAAAGCGTTTGAAAGTGCCACCTTAATATCTGCCTTGCGGCCGATGTTTGGAACGATGTCTAAGTCGCAGGCCTCATCCTTTTCAAGATAATTAATAGTAGCTGGCACGAAGCCATCCTTTACTGCAAGTGAAGTGATGATTCCCTCTACAGCTCCTGCAGCACCAAGAAGATGGCCTGTCATTGATTTGGTTGAGCTTACCATGAGCTCATAAGCATGGTCGCCAAAGGCCTTCTTAATAGCCAGTGTCTCACCTGCATCGTTAAGACTTGTAGATGTTCCATGAGCATTGATGTAATCTACATCCTTCATCTCAAGCCCAGCATCCTTTACTGCAAGTGCCATACATTTAGCGCCGCCTTCACCCTCTGGGTTTGGTGCAGTGATGTGGTATGCGTCACAGTTAGAACCGTAGCCTACTATCTCTGCATAGATTTTAGCTCCACGTGCCTTGGCATGCTCTAACTCCTCAAGTACAAGAATACCAGCGCCTTCGCCCATAACGAATCCATGTCTTTCTTTATCAAAAGGAATAGAAGCTCTGTTAGGATTTTCGCTAGTGCAAAGAGCCTTCATTGACTGGAAGCCGCCAATGGCAAGTGGCATAACTACGCCTTCTGCACCACCGCATACCATGACGTCCTCGTATTCATCTCTGATTCTGTGGAAAGCATCACCAATGGCATTGTTAGAGCTTGCGCAAGCTGTAACAACACAGGTACACATACCCTTAAGACCATACATGATGGCAATCTGACCTGCAGCCATGTTACTGATAGACATAGGGATAAAGTAAGGTGAAATCTTTCCATAGCCCTTTTCTTCCCCCTTGCCATGTTCCTCAGCAATAGTAGAAAGTCCGCCGATTCCTGATGAAACAATACAGCCTACTCTGTCTGCATTTTCCTTTTCCATATCAAGCCCCGAATCCTCGAAAGCCTCCTTAGCTGCTGCACATGCATACTGAGTGTACACATCCATACGTCTGGCTTCCTTTGGTCCAAGTACCTCAGCTGCATCAAAGTTCTTTACCTCGCCTGCAAGCTTTACCTTTAATTCACTTGTATCAAAATGAGTAATAGGAGCGATTCCACATTTGCCTGCCTTTACAGCATTCCATGTTTCCTCTACAGAATTTCCCAAAGGATTTACTGTTCCCATTCCTGTGATTACAACTCTTCTTTTCATTTTACATTCCTCCAGTAACCTCAATCACCTGTCCAGTGATATAAGAAGCCTTCTCTGATGCCAGAAACTCTACTGCATTTGCCACATCCTCTGGCTGACCAAATCGATTTAGTGGTATTCTCTTTAAATAATCTGACTTAACATTTTCTGGTAACTCATCTGTCATTGCTGTCTGAATGAAGCCTGGTGCTATCGCATTTACGATAATTCCCTTACCACCATATTCTCTTGCAACTGACTTCGTAAATCCGATAATACCAGCTTTACTAGCAGCGTAATTTGCCTGACCTGCATTGCCATTAACACCTACAATAGATGTGATGTTGATGATGCTTCCATGGCGATTTTTCATCATATCCTTTATTGCAGCCTTTGTGCAAAGGAAGGTTCCCTTAAGATTGATGTCGATAACCTTATCAAAATCTGCCTCGCTCATTCTGATAAGAAGACCATCTTTAGTAACACCTGCATTGTTTACAAGGACATCTACAGGACCAAACTTTTCTTTTACTGCTGCAAACATTTCTGCTACTTCTGTTTCGTTACTAACATCGCATTTGATGGCGATTGCATTTACGCCATGCTCTTCGCAAAGCTTAACTGTTTCTTCTGCTGCATTTTCATTTCCTGAATAGCAGATGGCAATATCAAAGCCTGCTGCTGCAAGCTTTGTTGCAATCACTCTTCCTATTCCACGGCTGCCGCCTGTAACAAGTGCTGTACTCATGCCCTTAACTCCTTTATGGTGTTTTCCAAATCCTCAACTGTGTCGATGGAATATACCTTTACATCATCAACTGTCTTATTTATAAATTTGCTGATTGCCTTGCCTGGTCCGATTTCGATGATGGTATCAACGCCTGCATCTACCATGTATTTGATAGAATCCTCTAAATATACTGATGACTGAACCTGCTTTTCCAAAAGTGCTGGGATAGATTCCTCATCTGTCTTCTCTCTACCTAGACAATTAAATACAATCTTTGATTTTTCTTCATTAAATGAAATGTCCTTAAGCTCCTTAGCCAGCTTGTCTCCTGCAGGCTTCATAAGTTTTGTATGGAAAGGACCGCTAACCTTTAATGGAATGATTCTTTTTGCGCCAGCTTCCTTTAAATAAGCGCTGGCTTTATCAACTGCAATGGCATCTCCAGAAATAACAATCTGTCCTGGGCAGTTGAAGTTTGCTGCCTGAACAATCTTCTCACCCTTAAGCTCTGAATTAGCCTTGTCGCAGCACTCCATAACTGACTCTCTATCAGCGCCCATAACAGCTGCCATTTTTACATCTAAGCCTTCAGATGCTTCTGCCATGTACTTACCTCTTTTTGCGATAAGATCAAGCACTTGATTTTCATCTAATGTCTCTGATTCATACAAAGCTGAATATTCACCTAAGCTAAGACCGCAGGTATAATCCGCATTGATTCCTGCTTCCTTTAAAAGCTTAGTAACGCCGATTGCAAAAGCAACCATGGCTGGCTGTGTATACTTAGTCTGAGACAACTGCTCCTCTGGGCCTTCAAAACAAAGCTTTGCAACGTCCATATCTGTAACTGCGCTAACTGTTTTTGTAGCACCATCAATTGTCTTTCTAAAGCTCTCATATTTCTCATAAAAATCCTGGCCCATACCTACTCGCTGAGAGCCCTGGCCTGCATATACAATTCCTAACATATTCTCAAACCTCTCATATAAATTGCATTATTTATAGTTCAATAGATGCCGCATGGGCCAAGGACGATTTGGCATCTGACACCATTTCATCCAGAATTTCTACCACTGGACGTACAGCTGTAAGCTGACCGCAAACCTGTCCAGCCATTACAGAACCACGAATCATATCGCCATCGTAAACGGCACGTCTAAGACCGCCAAGTGTGATGTGCTCCAATTGCTCTCTGTCTGCTCCTTCTGCTTCAAGCTTAAGATATTCTCTAGCCATTTCGTTTTTGATGATACGAACAGGTGCCCCCTGAGAACGACCAGTAACTGTTGTGGCGTTGTCCTTTGACTTGATAAGTGTCTGCTTATAGTTATCATGGATTGGACATTCCTGCGATACCAACAAACATGTTCCAACCTGTACACCGCAGGCTCCTAACAGCATTGCTGCTGCCATCTGCTTGCCACTGGCAATACCACCTGCTGCAATAACAGGTACATCCACTGCAGCTACTACCTGTGGAAGCAATGTCATGGTAGTCATATCTCCTACATGGCCGCCTGATTCCCCGCCTTCTGCAATGATTGCATCAGCACCAGCACGAACCATTATCTTGGCAAGAGCAACTGAGGCAACAACAGGAAATACCTTAGCTCCCATTTCCTTCCATGCCTTCATATACTTTCCTGGGTTACCGGCACCAGTTGTGATGAACTGTACCTTTTCCTCTACAAGCATCTTTGCGATGTTATCCACATCAGGATTCATCAGCATCAGATTTACACCAAATGGCTTATCTGTTTTGCTCTTGCAAATTCTTATCTGTTCTCTCAAGGCTTCTGCATCCATGCCGCCACTGGCTACAAGGCCCAGCGCCCCAGCATTTGAACAAGCTGCTGCAAATTCTCCTGTAGCAATGTTTGCCATGCCGCCTTGGATTACACTATATTTAGTTCCTGTTAAATCTCTAAGTTTCATCTCTACCTCTAAGTCCGCATATCTCTGGGTGGAAATATGCTCATCTAAATAATTTACATAGTCATTACCACCGCGCCCCAGGTGCGGCCTGCTCCGAAGGCGCATAGAAGTACTTTGTCGCCTGGGTGTATGCGGCCTTCTGCCATTGCTTCATCTAGTGCTAAGCCAACGCTGGCTGCAGAGGTGTTACCATATTTTTCTATATTTACAACGAATTTATCCATAGGCTGCTTTACCTTTTTGGCTATGGATTCAATTATTCTGAGGTTTGCCTGATGCATCACATAATGGTCGATGTCATCATAGGTTAAGCCTGCTTTTGAAACTACTGACTCTATTACCTTTGGCACTGTTGCTACTGCAAATTTATAGGTACCCTGGCCATCCATGTGGATGTATCCATTTGGTGTTTTGATGTTAATCATGTCCTCATCTCCATCAACACCAATCACTGAGGAATATAAACCGTCGGAAAGTTCAACTACAGCAGCTGCTGCACCATCTCCAAATAAAACGCAGGTACCTCTATCAGTCATATCCATTTTCTTGGACAAAACTTCTGCACCTACAACCAATCCGTATTTAGCCCCTCTTGCCATCAGTAGAGCTCTCATAGTTTCAATACCAAATACAAATCCGGAACATCCTGCCCCCAAATCAAAGGCGATAATGTCTTTGCTAAGTCCAAGCTTTCCCTGAACCAGACAGGCAGCAGATGGTGAATAATAATCAGCAGATACTGTACATACAATAACCGCCCCTATTTCATTCTTATCAATTCCAGCTTTTTCAATAGCCCCTCTTGCAGCTTCAACTGCCAGGCCTGTATGATTTTCATCATCACTAACATGATGTCTTACACTCATGCCAGTTCTTTGTTTTATCCATTCATCGCTTGTATCAACAATGCGAGCCATGTCATCATTAGTAACTTCCTTCTTTGGCACAGCCTTTCCTGTTGAAAGTATTCTAATTCCAGTCATTTATACAACTTCCATTTCCTTTTGATTTTCTGTGGCAAGCAGTGCTTCATCAAAGTATCTGAATTTATCATATCTAGCATCAGCAAGCTCTTGTCCTGACAGCTTATCAAGCTCCTTCAGGGCAGATTTAATCTTAGTATCTACCGCTGCCATCAAATCAGCTTCACTTATGATTCCATCTATAACTCCAAAGCCATACAAGTCCTTAGCTGTTAGCTTCATTACTTCTGCTGCCTCATCACGTCTAGCGCTATCGTGCCAAAGAATAGATGCAAAGCCCTCTGGAGATAGTACAGAATAGATAGCGTTTTCCAGCATGTAAACCTTGTTAGCAACTGCTATTCCAAGGGCCCCACCACTGGAGCCTTCACCTGTAACTATTGATATTACTGGTACCTTAAGTGCGCTCATTTCTGCAAGATTAGCAGCAATAGCCTGAGCCTGACCATACATTTCTGCCTCAAGTCCAGGATATGCGCCTGGTGTATCAACAAAAGTGATGATTGGGCGATTAAACTTTTCAGCCTGCTTCATGATTCTTAACGCTTTTCTATATCCCTCAGGACCAGGCATACCGAAATTGCAGGCCATGTTTTCTTCTACTGTCTTGCCCTTTCTGTGTCCCAGTACAGTTACTGGTCTGCCGTGAAACCGAGCAATTCCACCATAAATACTTCCGTCCTCTTTCCCCAGAAAATCTCCCTTTTGCTCAAAGAAATCTGTAAAAAGATTATCGATATAATCTGTGATTTTTGGTCTATCCTTATCTCTTGCGATAAGTACCTTTTCTATAGCACTCATAATTATCTCCTGGAATAAACATTCCCATGCAAACGCAACAATTTTGCCAACTGTTCCTTCATATCTTCACGTCTTACAATCTTATCTACAAAACCGTGTTCCTGAAGGAATTCTGCTCGTTGAAAGCCTTCTGGCAGCTTCTGACCAATTGTCTGCTCTATAACTCTTGGGCCTGCAAAGCCGATCAAGGCCTTTGGCTCTGCAAGAGTGATATCACCTAAGGTTGCAAAGCTGGCGCTGACGCCGCCTGTAGTAGGATGAGTTAAAACTGTAATGTAAAGACCTCCATCATCCTTGAAGCGTTTTACCACTGCACTGGTTTTTGCCATCTGCATCAGGCTTAAGATTCCCTCCTGCATTCTGGCTCCTCCACTGGCAGTGAAAATAATAAATGGAAGATGGTTTTCATTTGCATATTCCAAAGCCTTACAAAATGTTTCACCTAACTCCATTCCCATGGATGCCATCATGAACTTTTTGTTCATTACTGCAATTACAGTAGGCCAGCCATCTATTTCGCAGGTTCCTGTGATAATCGCATCATGACAGCCATTTTCGTCTCTAAGATTTTCCTTCTTTTCAACATATCCATCAAAATCAAGTGGATTAGTTTCAGGAAAATCAAAATCGAACTGCTCAAAAGTACCTTCATCTGTGATATCTTCTATCCTGTCAAAGGCATCATATTCCTTAACAGGCTTTATGGCTGGTTCTAACAACTCTGTAGGGTTTTCTCGCAAATCCTTATATCTATTAAATTTGCTTTTTCTTCTATCTACTATACTTGTCATCATTCTTCCTCATCGGCTGTAGCCGCTTTGTCCCAGGATAGGATTTCCTCTAAATGATTTTCGATGAAGCTAACGTTATAATTACCTTTTACAAAATCTGGATGATGTAAAAGCAGATAATCGAAATCACCATTTGTAGTAATTCCTTCTGTCACAAGCTCTAAAAGTGCTCTTCTCATTCTTCGTATTGCTTCTAATCGAGTTGGGGCGTGGACGATGATTTTTGCCATCATTGAATCATAGAATGGACTTGTTTCGTAGCCATTATAAAGAAGTGTGTCCACTCTTACTCCAGGACCTCCTGGCACATTCAGGAATGTTATTTTGCCTGTGTTTGCCATGAATCCTTTTGCTGGATCCTCCGCGTTGATGCGGCACTCCATGGCATAACCACGAAGACTAACATCCTTTTGTCTAAGCTTAAGTGGCTCGTGGAATGCTATTCTTATTTGTTGTTTAATAAGGTCAATCCCTGTTACGGCCTCCGTAACTCCATGTTCAACTTGAATACGGGTATTCATTTCGATGAAGTAATAATGATTCTTTTCATCTAAAACAAATTCCACTGTACCTGCATTTGTGTAGCCGGCTGCCTTGGCTGCTGAAACAGCTGCCTTACCCATTGCTTTTCTTAAATCATCATCTATAAACATACATGGGCTTTCCTCTATCAGCTTTTGATTCTTACGCTGAATAGAGCAGTCGCGCTCCCCCAGATGAATCACGTTACCGTGCTCATCTGCTAAAATCTGAAACTCAATGTGTCTAGGATTTAGCACCAGCTTTTCAACATACATTTCATCATCGTTAAAACATGCTTTGGTTTCAGCAATGGCCTCTTCATAGAGTTTTTTCAAATCTTCCTTTTGATAAACCCGTCGCATTCCACGGCCACCGCCACCTGCCGATGCCTTTATTAATACTGGATAGCCAATCTTTTTGGCTATGTGCTCCAGTTCCTTATAATCCTTAACTGGACCATCAGAACCTGGAACAACTGGGACTCCAGCTTTCATCATCATCTTTCTAGCCGCCGCTTTGTTTCCAAGAGCATCCATAGCTTCAGCTGTTGGGCCAATAAACACAATTCCTGCTTCATTACACTTTCTTACAAAATCCGAATTCTCTGATAAAAATCCAAATCCTGGATGAAGTGCATCACAGCCTGTAACCTCAGCCGCTGTAATAATCGCATCCATGTTTAGATAACTGTCAGCAGCCTTGGCTGGGCCTATGCAGATGCTTTTGGTTGCAAGCTTTACATGTAAAGAATCCTTATCAGCAGTTGAATAAATAGCTACTGTTTCGATGTTCATTTCCATACAGGCTCTGATGATTCTAACTGCAATCTCACCACGATTAGCTATCAAAATTCTTTTAAACATATCTAATCTCCTATGAGAAACAGTGGATCTTCAAATCCAACTACGTCCTGATTCTTTACATAGATTTTTTTGATTATGCCATCCTTTGGTGCAGTGATTTCGCTCATCATCTTCATTGCCTCTATCAGACAAAGAATCTGACCTTCTTTAACCTTATCACCGACCTGCACATAAGCGCTGGCTTCTGGAGTAGGTGCTGCATAGAACACACCAACAAGTGGAGCTAAAACCTTAGTTCCATCCTCCCCCTCCTGTGGAGTTTCAGGCTTCACTTCATTTACCTGATTAGTAACGGCTGTCTCCGGAATGCTTATCGGCCTTGCTCCGGTTTCTACAACACTTACCATCTCAGATGGCTTTTTTAATTTGATTTTTACTCCATCCTGCTCAAGAGCGAAATAAGAACTTCCGCTTTCATCAAAGGCTTTAAAAAGCTCTTTTATTTCTTTTAATTCCATGATTATTTATGTGCCTCAAGATAATTAACAATATCTGCAACTGTTTTGATATTTTCCATAGCTTCTTCTTCAATTGTGATGCCTGTCTTTTCTTCAACTGCAAGAGAAAGCTCTACAGCATCTAATGAATCTGCTCCTAAATCCTCAAAAAGATTTGCCTCTTCCTTTACAATTTCAAACATGATTATTCTCCTTCTCTGCTTTTAGCTAAATATGGTTAGCTAAATATTTTTATCTACAATGCAATATAATATCCATTTATTTCAGAATGTCAATATACTAAATCAATATTTTTAGATAAATATTTTCAATAACAGATGCTTATTACGAAAACACAGTATTTTAAAATTTTAGAATACATTTATAATAATTTGGACATATTTTAATGGTATAGATAATACTAGGACGTTGTATGCATACAGAATTAGAAATGGAAAATATGTTAATACTTTTTCAACAATACTGGCCCAAGCTGATAAGTGGTGCTTGGTTTGCCATTTTTAATTTAATAATTTTTGCACTATATGGGGGCTCAAAAAAATACCTTGTGGAACGCTTTCTCACAGGGTTTCTTATTTCGCCTTCTCTTGTTTCCATTATTGGAGAACAGATTGTCATTAAGATTTACACCTATCTAATATACAATCTCCATTTTGACGATAAATATAGCGGTTTATTCATTGCTTTAAACATCACATTCGATGCAATATTTATCATAATAGGCGGAATGCTATTCACCCACTGTACCGGGTTAAATAAGTTTGTGGGTGCCACTGTCTATATGCAGCATGTATGCGTTGAAAGACTTACACTGCTTATCGCTATTTCCTACGTTGGCTATATTGGGTTCTATTTTATATTCCAGCTTGTAATATTTGCCTTTTTGTATAAGGATATGAATTATATGTTCACAACTAAAAATATTAACTGGAAAAACGTATTTTTATATCTTGTTGGACTGTTTTATATCTTAGATTTGTTATATGCTTCATACTTCCTTTTCCCAGAATTAAGCACTGAATCATTTAATCTAGCTAACATATTCTGGCTTGATGCTGTTGCTATTATTACCAGCACATTTGTTCTTGGATATCAAAAAATCGCCATTAGAGCTGGAAAAGAATATGATGCTAAAATCAATTATTTTAGGAAGCTGCAATCCAGCCAAGAGAATATTATTATTACTCTTACAGAAATTTCAGAAGCTAAATCTGGAGAAACTGGTCAGCACGTCAGACGAGTAGCTGAATACAGTAGCCTACTTGCAAAAGCCCTGAACCTTAGCTTCAGTGAGGTTGAACATATAAAAATAGCTGCTATGATGCATGATTTGGGAAAGCTTTTAATCAGTCATGAAATAGTTGAAAAAACTGATAAGTTAACAGATGAAGAATATGAACTGATGAAGCAACATGCCCAGTACGGATGGGATATTTTGTCTAATTCCGAAGGGGATATAATGGAAATGGCTAGAGTCATTGCGCTACAGCATCATGAAAGATGGGATGGCAAGGGCTATCCTAATGGTTTGCAAAGAGATGAAATTTCTATCTATGCACAGATTGTATCAGTTGCAGATGTTTTTGATGCCCTTACAAGTGAAAGAGCATACAAAAATGCATGGCCTATAGAAAAGGCTAAACAAGAAATAATACGACAACGAGGCGAGCAATTCTCGCCTGTCGTTGTCGATGCTTTTATAAGTTGCTTTGATGAAATTAAAGCGATTAATGAAAAATACAATGATTAAAGTGAAAAATCAAGGGAATCAACTACTTCCTTAAGTGTCTTTGCTGACTCCTGAAGAGCCTTAACTTCTTCATCATCCAATGAGATAGGAACCTTTGTCTCTAATCCGTCAGCACCTACGATAGCTGGCATTGAAAGACAGATTCCATCTATCCCATATTCGCCGTGCATCATTGATGATACAGAAAGAATAGAACGCTCATCACGAACGATTACTTCGCAAATACGTCTAACTGCAACAGCAACACCATAGTATGTTGCGTGCTTTCTCTTAATAATTTCGTATGCTGCATTCTTTACACGCTCTGCAATAATCTTCTCTGATTCGTCATGGTTGTAATGACCTCTCATTTCGCAGAAATCATTAACTGGGATACCAGATACGTTTGCGCTTGAGAAAGCTGCGATTTCGCTATCACCATGCTCACCGATAATGAATGCGTGAACTGAACGGCTATCGATACCCAAATGCTCACCAAGTTCTGTCTTAAGTCTAGCTGAATCAAGAACTGTACCAGAACCGATAACTCTGTTTTCTGGAAGTCCTGAAAGCTTAAGTGCTGTAAGTGTAAGAATATCAACAGGATTTGCAACGATGAGAAGGATTCCTCCAAAATCTCTCTTTGCAATTTCTGGAATAATTGATTTAAATATGCCTACATTCTTATGAACAAGGTCAAGTCTTGTTTCTCCTGGCTTCTGTCCTGCGCCTGCTGTTACTACAACGATTGCAGCATCTGCAATATCATCATAATCACCTGCATAAATCTTGATTGGCTTTGTGAATGGGGTTCCGTGACTAATGTCCATTGCCTCACCTTCAGCCTTTTGATGATCCGCATCAATAAGAACCATCTCCGAGAACATTCCACTCTGTGATAATGCGAATGCGGTTGCTGAACCTACGAAACCCGCTCCGATTATCGCTACTTTTCTTGGATTTACTTCTACTGCCATATTACACCTCCTTGGCCTGCAAGTTGCAAAAACTTGCTCATCATAATACTATACTTGCATAATTAATATATTTCAATAAAAATTTTATTTTATTGCATCAACTAAGGTGTCTAATTGGGAATCATTTTCAGCACTTAATGTGGATTTGATAGTTACCACTGGCTCGACGAACTCCAAATTCTTCATTGGCTCTAAAATAGCCTTCATGCATTTTGCAGCTTGTGGTGCCCATGTACCATTTTCTACGAAAGCTACCTTTCGGCTTTGGTATGCCTTTGCTGTAAGATGATGTAGGAAATCCTGCATTGGTGGGAATAATCCTCCATCATAAGTAGCTGCAAGACAAACCATCTTATCCCAATAAAATGCCTGTGCAACAGCCTCAGACATACTATCTCTTGTAATATCGATAAACTGTGTTTTTACACCTGCCTGCTGCAGCTTTTCATTGAGCCTTAATGCTGCTCTTTTTGTATTGCCGTGGATTGATGCTGATACGATAAGTACTCCTTCCTCCTCTGGCTTATAACTGCTCCATGTATCATAAAGATTAATATAATAACCTAAATTCTCTGTCAAAATTGGTCCGTGCAATGGACAAATTTTTTCTATATCAAGTGTAGCAGCTTTTTTCAACAATGCCTGAACTGAAGCGCCATACTTACCAACAATATTTAAATAATATCTACGTGCCTCATCTATCCATGGTTCTTCTGTATCTAATGCTCCAAACTTTCCAAAGCCATCAGCTGAAAATAGAATCTTTTCTGTTGATTCATATTCAACCATAACCTCTGGCCAATGAACCATCGGTGCCATTACAAATGTAAGCTGATGCTCACCAAGTGAAAGAGTATCTCCCTCTGCCACAACATGCTTTCTGTTTTCGAAAAGCTCAGCCTCTAC
>CACYLQ010000046.1:20923-38220 GCA_902775195.1 uncultured Pseudobutyrivibrio sp. | reverse complement strand
TGAGATACCACCAAATAATCTGGTGTACGACCATTAAGCTCCACATCCAGATTATTAAGCCATTCGTCGGTAACACGTGGGTCTGCTGTATCCATAACAGCAATCTTTTCATCCAAAATCACATAGGAATTGTATGACACCCCGTTAGGCACTGGGTATTGGCTTTCAAACAAATCTATGGTCTTATCATCACAGCCAATGTATTTAATTGAATCAGAAATTTTGATTTCCATTTATTCATTTCCTCCTTACTCACTCTACCTCTATCTTACCAAATACTGAATGTATACACTATTAAAAATTTGTGAACAAAAGGCCTTGGCGTAATTGCCAAGGCCCTTTGCAGGATATTATCATTCTATTTTGAAATTTAAACTTCCATAATCTTTTTGAATGCTGGTATGATTTGTGCAGCAACAACTGCTTTAACTAAATCAAGTGGAATAAATGGTATGAATCCTGTTAAAAACGCTGTTTTAAAATCGTAGCTCATAGAATGCTGTAAATATAACATTCCGATTACATCTATAATAAGCACGCCGATTATAGCACAGATTGTATACCATATTCTGTTATACTTCCTTCCACGAATAAGAGGAAGAACAATTAATACTACTACAAATGCCCATGTGTATGCGCCGTATGGAGCGATAAGATATCCTATTCCGCTACCGCCACCGATAAATACTGGAAGCCCCACAGCGCCAAGTAAAAACCACACTAAACCAATTAAGAAAGATTCTGTCACTGGAAACAAAAGAGCAATTAAGAAAATTACAAAATTCATCAGTGTAATCTTTGGAGCCATTGGAAGTGGTGTTGGAATGCTTAAATAAGCAGATACACAAAGAATGGCTGCAAACAATGCGCAAATTACCATACGCTTTGTGGACAGCAACTGCTTTGAAGTTGTTTGATTAAAAGTGTTATCCATTACATTTTCTCCTTTTGCATTAAATTTTTTGCATATATAGAATAATAAATCGCATCTTTATTGTCAACCTTATTATCTTTATAGGTTGACATTGATTCTATTTCGATTAAGATTATATAAGACACAATTTTTTTTGTAAATGGAGAATAATACTATGGAAATCAAAGAACTAACAAACAAAATTATAGGCGGGGAATGTATCACTAAAGAAGAAGCACTATCTCTTGTTGATGCTCCCCTTGAAGAGCTTTGTGCTGAAGCTGATATACTTCGAAAGCACTTCAATGGTGACGAATTTGACATGTGCGCAATCCTGAGCGTAAAGGGAGGTCGCTGTTCCGAAAACTGCAAATTCTGCGCTCAGTCCAGCTGTTCATCTGCCAACATAGAAACCTTTGCCGTAAGAGATGCTGACTATGTATCTGCCGATGCAAAAAGATATGATGGCCTGGGTGTAGCCAGATACTGCCAGGTATCCTCTGGCAGACGCCTTACTAAGGCTGAAATCAACCAGATTGCAGAAAATATCCGACGCATTGTAAAGGACACAAATCTTAAGCCATGCGTTTCACTCGGTCTTATCGATAAAGAGGATTTGGAATTACTAAAAGAGGCAGGCCTTAAGCGTGTCCACAACAACATTGAAAGCAGTCCAGAATTCTTTAAAAATCTCTGTAGTACTCACACTACAGATGACAAAATCAAAGTAATGAAAATGGTACACGAGGCTGGCTTAGAGCTATGCAGTGGTGGCGTCTTCGGCGTAGGCGAAAGCTGGGAAGATAGAATCGACATGGCATTTGCTCTAACAGAAATCCAGCCTGAATCCATCCCTATCAACATGCTTAAGCCAATCAAGGGTACACCTATGGAAGGCCGTGAAATGCTTGATGAGGATGAACTTCGCCGAATAATCGCAATCTTTAAATTCATTCTCCCAAAATCATTTATCAGATTCGCCGCTGGCCGTGATGTACTAGAAGATTCCGGCATGAAATGCTTCACCGGCGGCTGCAATGCAACCATCACCGGAAACATGCTTACAGTCAAAGGTGTTTCTATGGAAGAGGATTTGAAGAATATAAGAGAGCTTGGATATAGATTGGCTGAATAGCCAATCTATACCCAAACATCAATTATCATATAGTTCATCTATTTTATTTTGCAGTGTACCTTCCTTCGCAAAAGGAAGTGCATCAACTTGCTTGAAATTATGCTTAGTTATTTCTACATCCTCATCGAAACCTAATATAAAGCTAGTAGCAATTTTATATATTATTTCAGTAGGAGCTAAGCCGTAAACTTGCTTTTCAAATATATGCTTTAGCCTCTCATTCTTATCTGGGTACGCCTTCTTTAAGCCTTCACTTTGATACAATCGTTTTACTATTTCAGTAATATATAAACCAGACTTCATATACAAATCAATGAATGTCTTATCAGGATCATCAAAGCACCCTGGATTTTCTTCTTCCAGCATGTCAACCATACGCTTAACAACATCCTTTGGTGTATATATCTGATTAGTCTTTTGTGGAGGAATATAATCAAAAATATCCTCAACACTCTTTTCATCAAAATAATCAGCTAGTTTCTTTTTTAACCCAAGAAATTCTTTTACTGAATCATCAAATACTACTGAATCAAACAAATGACCATTGAAGTATCTTTTCTCTCCTGTTTCTGAATCGATATATTCTCCACCATCTCTTAAAAATCTAAATTGTTCAAGAGTAATGCTTGTTACTTCTAAGAAGACTTTGTCTGGAATAATATTGTCAAATGTCGAATCATCGCCATAGGCCATGAGAAATGAAGGTATAGTCCTAGAGAAACCTCTTAGATGGTCACGTACTCCGTCTTCTATTTCATCACGTTCTCGTTCTTTCACCTTTGTATCAATTGTTTTAGCAGTCTCGATTCTAGAATCATCTTCAAACTGTTCCATTGCTTGTGATAAACCAGTTTTAAACTTTTCCTGTACTTCTTGTTTTTTTGTAGCAAACTCATTTTCAATTTCTTCTACAGTTTTTCCAGTTTCATTTCTATTTTGCAAGGCCTCTACACGATCATGCTCAATAATGTTTTCCTCAATTGTGTAATTTGAAACTGCCTTTTCTACCAATCTGTCTACATTAGCATTTAGTTTTGATTCCAGTTGTTTTTCGTCAGCTTTTTTTAGGGAAGAACCATAGTTTTCCTTTGTATCCTCAACTATCGTATTTACGATAATATTCTTTGCATAATCCTTAAATACTTTTGCCATTCTTTCTTTTCTGCTATCTTTTGAAGCATCATCCATATCAATATATGTATCAACCATATCATCGATTTCTTTTACAGCCACTCGCTTCTCACCAAAAATATCTTTTGCTAAACCTATTACATATTCATCAGTCAGCTGTACTTCTCCGTTAGCATCCAAAGATAAGTCCTTTTTCACTTCTTCAGTAAGTTTAACATTTGTCTTAGGTTCGGAAACTGCTGTAAACTGTTCTATGATATCCATG
Source organism: uncultured Pseudobutyrivibrio sp. (assembly GCA_902775195.1). Taxonomy (GTDB): domain Bacteria; phylum Bacillota; class Clostridia; order Lachnospirales; family Lachnospiraceae; genus Pseudobutyrivibrio. The sequence goes on along the minus strand of CACYLQ010000046.1, from coordinate 34,776 downwards.
ACTTCCCTTGGGGCGGAAAAGACATTACCTATATTTTGGAAAAGGAAATTACTCATAAATCCTCGACGTACAACCTCGACAGATTTTATCTTTCTAGGAATTGTGAGGACTTTTTCTGCATCTAGCTCTACCAATTCCCCCTCTTCATCCTCTCCAATAACAGGAAAGAAATTTAGTAACTCTTTTATGTTTTCTTTTCTTGCTTCAACATCCCCTCTACCAGCACTAGTATACAATGATAAATCATTTGCAAATTCTTCAAAAATTACCAATGTTCTAGCTGGGTCAAAATCGAACACATATGCATTCTCCTTACGCTTAAATATGCCATCTTCATAAAAAAGGCATGGATTCTGCGCACGAAAGGCAGCCTGCATATATAATGAAGGTGATTTAACATTAGAAAGCATTAACACTGCTGTCCACTCAGGTATTGTAATTCCTGTGGTGAGTTGACCAACTGATAGCGTAATAGTCTTTTCAAATTTCTGTATTGCTGATTTTACTTTATCAAATGACTTTTCATTTTCATCGTCATCATCAATTTTTCCATCACCTGCTGCAAGAATTATCTCATATTCAGCAAAGACAGGATGCACTCGCAACTTCTTTGCGAGTGCTCTCGCACTTTCTACTCTATCTAACAGCCAAAATGTATGCTTTAGCTCATCTCTAAGTTCTTGTGTAGAGAATGGATATTTCTTTTGTACTGTTAATGCATCAAGAAATTTATTTACCGAACTATCGTGAATAAACTTTCCATTCATAGTACTAAAAAACTCATTTAAATCAAATGCATACTCAACTGTCTCTCCTTGGATTTCAGTGCCCCGAGACAACTCATCCTTGATGATTTCACTCATCTGGTATGTATATAGATTTAGTTTTGGCAGATTAATATAAGGATTTTCCTGTTCATCAGAAATTTCCCAATCTCTTTTTCTCTTTTGCTCATCAGCATATGTGTAATTATATATAGCCGATTCACCGAATTTATTATTTGCCAATGCCTTGAATGGAGTGCCCGATAGGTGCAATGTGAACTTTCGATTAATCTGCTCAAAAGCAACATCAGTTTTATAAGTATCAACACCTTCATGAGCTTCATCTACCACAAGTACATCCCAAGTCATTCCCTTGGATTTACTTATTTCTGCTAGCTTTTCATACTGACCGCCAAAATATATAGAGCCTTTCATATCCTGAAGACTCACAAACTCTATGCATCCCTTTTCATCATTCAAGGATGCTCTTGTATATTCTTTTCTCGATAAAACGCCAGAATGTCCCTTAAGTGCTTCAACTTCACTAACAAAATAGTACCCCGATTCTGGTCCTAAAAATTTCATATAGTCTGAGTACCATGAATTAGCTATAGCGGGACGATTGGTTACTATTAATACTGTGTTAGCTTTAATCTGTTTGCAAAAATCGTATACGGCAAGCGTCTTTCCGAATCTAGGCTTTGCATTCCATAAAAATTCACCCTCCGCATGAGTATCATGATATGCCTTAGTAAGACTTACAGCATCTTGTTGTTCTGGACGAAGTTGGTATGGAATTATAGTATTTACAGTTTTAATAATGCCATGATTTTGTCTAAAGACATTAAACTTTGTATTAGAATCTGGACCAGAAATTTTAAACCATTCATTATTCTTACCTTGCTCCTGTTCAACACCATCTTTCCTTAGGTAAGCATGAAAATCCTTATCAGTAAATCTCTCCTCCGTGCCATCATCAAATACTGCTCTTCCTTGCCATTCTAAATTGTATTCAATATCAGCAGTATGGGTTTGTTGCTCTATCCTTTTAATCACATCCTGCTCTGTATATCCTATCTTTGTCCACCCATTATGACGAGCAACCTCTGGGGTGGTATAGGCATATATCATTGGAACAACCTGGGTGGTTGATTTGATTTTTGGTGTAATCATATAATCTTCTCCTCGTAATTCATATAAAACAAAATGTTTATTCCATCGGTTTTACATGTGTTTCGATAAATTCGATTTCCTCTTCTGTTAATCCGTATTTACGATATAGTTGCTGGTCAATCTCTGGTATTGACTTAGACCAATCGATATCGGAGGATGATGTGAAATCTTGGAGTGGGACGTATTTCCATTTTTCTGGAGGATTATGCTGGGTAATTTTTAAAATTCCTAGCAATGTCCTTGCAAACTTACTTTTTATATATTTTAAAATAGCTTCCGCCTCATTCTTTTCATCGCACGAACCTATGCCTAAAAATGTTTGTGTATATCCTACAAACGGTTCTTCAATAAATGGCTCAGATAGAACCTCTCCAAATTTTCCTGCGCCATTAACAGCCGTTACTATGACTTTCCATTTCGGATAATTTTCACCAGTATCAATATAAGAAGCCTTAATCCACTTATAACATCTACTATTATTTTTTCTCCCCACTATACAGCAATAATTATCATTTTCCTGAGGGGTATCAAAAAACAAATCGTTTAGCAAGTCAAAAATATTAGTAGTAATAATTCTTAAATTGCTTAGTTTGCCTTCCTTATCTTCTTTCTTTAATTTATCTCTATTCTTCGATATATATTCAACCTCTTCCCTTAATTTGGGAAAATCATTCCATAAACCATCTGACAAAGTATATGTAGAATATGGATACATTATAGAGTTAATACAAGTATACTCATTATAAGCACACACCTTTCTTCTTATACTATTTAGTTCTTGATATGAAGAGAAAACATCTACTGGCTCAAAATTTTTTAGATGATCATAATAATGAATTGCAACTCCACCTTTTATATCAGTATTGGAAAAAATCTCATCACTGTTTGCCGTATACTCCAACACTTTAAAATGTGTATCATTCAACATTTTCTGATTCCATTTTTTTGAAGTAGCTCCTGCATTAAATAGAAACCTTCCAGGAGTAATTAATTCAACTTTGTCTGCAATTTCATATGCTGCATCCATAAAATCATTGTAGACAGGCATATCCTTTGTTGTTTCTCTACTTTCTTGATATGGTGGATTCCCTATGGCAAAATCAAACTTCATTTTTACATTCCCCTCTTATACTATTCTGACATTCTGTAAATGTCATTTTGTTTAATTTTTAAGCCCCTTTGGATGGGGGCTTTGACATTTAGTAGATGTCATTTTCTATAAAATAAATGACATCTATGTGATGTCATTTTGAATTATAGATTATGTCATCTCATACTTAAATATACCGCAAAATTTATCTTGTGACAATCACTGAATGTCAAGGAGGATAATTGAAATGTATAAAAACAAAGCATCTGATGGTTGGAATAATATTTGTGGACATAATGTAGCCACCTATAGACAACAATTAAGATATTCTCAAAATGATTTAGCCGAAGATAGAATGTGGTAAAAGATTTGTTACAGATATTGAATTGCAGTATTTAGCTAAAGCTCTTCACTGCGGCATACTTGATTTGCTTAAATAAAATCAAGTATTTTACAAATTCTTTTCTTTGAAATACAATATATAGGTGATAAAATAAAAGTACAAGGAACAACATTATGCTAATTGAAGAACTCAAAGACGCATTTAAAGCAGGTATTCCCGTTGAATATTCTGCTCACTGTCAAAAGCGTATGTTAGAACGCGGAATATCTCGTGCCGATATAATTAACTGTATATATTCTGGCGAAATCATTGAGGAATACCCATTAGATGATAATTATTCGCCTGGCTCCCTTCCAGCCTGTTTAGTATTAGGCCTAAAGGTTTCAAATGACACTTATATACATGTTGTTGTCGGTTTTAATGGCAAAAAGGCTCTAATCATTTCAGCGTATTATCCTGACAATATACATTGGTTAGATGATTTAAAAACTAGGAGGAAGTAGTTTATGTGTAAAGCATGTTTTTCAGATGATAAACTAAATACAAAAACAACTTTTACCGTTGAATATAATGATTGCATTATAGTTGTAAAAAATGTTCCTTGCCTAGAATGCCCTATTTGTGGTGAGATTACATTTACAGATGATGTTTCAGCAAAGCTTGAAATGCTGGTAGAATCTGCTAAAAAAATAATGCAGGAAATCTCCGTTATTGATTATCAAAAAGCTGCTTAATTAAATCAAAATTATTAAAAGCGCCTCCTCAGAGGCGCTTATTGTTTAACTTCTTATACTTTTATATGTAATCTCAGTCTTTTCACTCCAATCATAAATTTTGCAATCCACTTGAACAGGTTCTGTATCATTTATCCCCTGCGCATAATCAAAAAAACTCATTTGGTGAAATTCTTCTGTTGGTTTACCAAAAGGTACTGTACCTGTTATTCCATCCATCTGCCAAAAATTCCATACTATAATCTTTGTTACTTCATTAAGTTCTTTCTGTACAGGCTGACGTCCGAATCTATACATCATATATTCAACAAATGTTACTAAAAGATTAGTTCTAGCGATTAATAAATTATCCCCCTGGAATTCATAACCATATACGCTCTTATAAGCTTCATAAGTCCACTTCAGCCATTCTTTTTCATTAAGGGTATTCTCATTAACAATTCTTAACTTTCTATCTAATATTCCAATACGCTTTTTTATTGGTATTATTTCACCAGTAGCTGCATCATATCTAGAAACAATATAAGGAGCTTCACCACAAGTTATTTCCAATCTTTTGGATTTAATATAGCTTTTCCAGTCTTTTCCTTCGGGAAACTCTATTTTCTCCTCGTTAGTAACCCAGTCTCCTCCAAGCTCATAATTAAATACATCATCTCTTCCAAACCATTCAGCATCACAATGATTATTCATTTTATTGCATATCCATGATGGTGTAAAAACTTCTGCTTTTTTTCTAGTTCTAATAGTTTGTATATTTGCGGCTTTTTCGACTCGTGGGCAGATATCATGTTCTATTCCATTTGATAGAATATATTTTTCTGTAATTTCATCCTTTGGATTTCCTGTATATATATCTGTTGCAAAAATAATATTTCGACCAGTCGTATTATCTTTTAATAATTTTTTTAATACATTTGCTGCTGGGTATTCTCGAAAATTAATTAGTTGTGACATAATATTCCTCATTCTCATTGACATCTTGTGAATGTCATTCAGGGTAAATTTAAATGACATCTACAGGATGTCACTCATTTATTCACTATAACTCATACAAGAAATATAATCAATTTTCGATAAAAATAAATTTGTTCACAAGTTGCTATAAATCCGAACTTATAATACCCATTAGATTTATTGTATATATTATTCAACAAATATTCACAAATATCCATTATACATTTGATAAAATAAATATTGCTCGAGCACGAAAACGATTACGTGATAATTAATAAGGAGGAATTAATCTAAATGAAAAAGCATTTTGGAGTTCTATTAAGTGTATGCCTAGTTGCAGGTATGTTTTTCACTAACAACGTATCAGTTTTAGCAGCAGAAAGCGAAGAAACTATAGTAACTACTGGTTTCAATCCTTATGAAAAGATTGAAGCTGAAAACTTTTCTATGAACGAAAAAGCTAACGCTGGCTGTAATCCTGCACTAAAGTCATGCGGTGTTGATATTAGAGAAGGCGGATATATTGGATTTAAAGATGTAGACTTCGCCGAAGGTGCAAACACAATCAATATCCATATTATTTCAAGATACAATGCAACTCTCAATATCTGTGCTGATTCACTTGATAATCCTGTATACAGCGGGGAAGTAGAAAATACTAATAGCCTTGAATATAGAAGTTTTGAGCTTAATACTATATTGACAGGCGTTCATGATATATACTTTACCGCCAATCATAATTTCAGTATGGATTATTGGTCTGCAGAAAAGGCTCCTGTTCCAGAAGTTAAGAACGACCTTACACTTGAGTATGATGTTTACAACTGGGATGGCGGCCATAAGGTAGACTTTAAGGTTGTTAACAACACTGATAATGATATTGTAGGCTGGTCTGTAAAGATTAAGAAGTCTGATTGTCAGATTGACCAAAGCTGGTGTGTAAACGTAAGCGATGAGGGTGACTACTACTTAATTACTCCATTAGATTGGAATTCAATCGTTCCAGCCGGTGGCAGCATAGATTTCGGTATCAACGGTGCAGGTGAAGTTAGCGAAACTATCGAATACGTTTTTGTAGAGCCTGTTTCTGCTGAAGAGGAAGAACTTGCCCTTAATTATGATATTCAGAACTGGGATACTGGTCACAATGTATTCTTTAAGTTAACAAACAACTCTGACAACCAGCTTAATGGATGGACATTAAAGATTGATAAGCAGACTTGCAAAATTGAATCTAGCTGGGGCGTTAATGTAGAAGAAGATGATTCTTACTATATACTTACTCCTGCAGACTGGAATGCAGTAATCGTTCCACATGGTGAAACAACCTTTGGCATCCAGGGACCAGATGCAATTGAAGGTTCTATTGAATATACGCTTGAATAATTAAAGCTATAAAAAAAGAGTGGTAAACAAATAGTCTACCACTCTTTTTAAATACTATTATTTAGAGAGTCTTTCTACAATCTTATCAAGCGTTTCGCGAGGTACTGTGCCATCACGATAAAGCTGATTGATTGTGCTTTCGCTTCCGAGTAAGGCTGTAGCATCAAGCCAAGTGCCTTTTTGAAACTCTTCATCAAATACAGCAAATATTTTTCTGTTTTTTAAAAGCTCTGAAAGCGGGTATTCTCTGTAATCCATATCAAATATTATCAGTTTTAATCTAAAAGATTAAACACGTGATAAGTACTCTCCTGTTCTTGTATCAATCTTGATTGTTTCGCCGTTCTCAACGAAAAGTGGAACGTAAACAACTGCGCCTGTTTCAACTGTAGCTGGCTTTGTAGCACCTGTAGCTGTATCACCCTTGAAACCTGGCTCTGTATCTGTAATCTGAAGCTCTACGAACATAGGTGGCTCAACTGAGAAGATAGAACCGTTGTGAGAAAGCATCTTAACGATTTCGTTCTCCTTAACAAACTTAAGAGCATCACCAATCTGATCAGCTGTAAGAGCTACCTGATCGTATGTCTCAACATCCATGAAGTTGTAAAGCTCACCATCATTGTAAAGATACTGCATATCCTTGCGGTCGATACGAGCTGCTGGGAACTTCTCTGTAGGACGGAAAGATGTTTCTGTAACACCACCGTTCTTGATGTTCTTAAGCTTTGTACGAACGAAAGCTGCACCCTTACCTGGCTTTACGTGCTGGAATTCGATAACCTGATAAACCTGATTGTCCATCTCGATTGTCATACCGTTTCTGAAATCACCGGCTGTAATCATTATAAAATCCTCCTTTAATGACTCCTCTGAGTCTTCTAAACCTAAATCATTTGGCAAATTGCCACACTTGTATACATGATTTTACCCCAAAATCAATTTCATTTCAAGACATTTATATAATTCATAGCTATGATACCATAGATTTGGAGGTATACCATGGAAATTGAAAGAAAATTTTTAATTAAAAACTTGCCAGATTTATCTGCATACGATTACGTTGAAATAGAGCAGGGTTATCTTTGCACTCACCCTGTTGTTAGAATTAGAAAAAAGAACGACAAATATATTCTTACATATAAAGGTAGCGGTCTTATGGCCCACGAAGAAATAGAGGCCAATCTTACTGAAGAGGGCTACAATCATCTTGTCCAAAAGATTGACGGACACCTGATTACCAAACGTCGTTATCTCATCCCACTTGACCCATATACAATCGAATTAGATGTATTTTCAGGTCACATGGATGGACTTATTATGGCAGAGGTAGAATTTCCTTCTGTGGAGGAGGCTAACAGCTTTATTGCACCTGATTGGTTCGGCGAAGATGTTACCGACGACAGACGCTATCATAATTCAGAAATGATTTACGACAACCCACTAAAATAAAATCAGGGAACCAGCCTAAACTGGTTCCCATTTTTTTACATATAATCCTTTGCGTTAGATCTATCTACCTTTTCAAAAGGCACCCAGATGTATATTCCATCATCTGTTAAACCATCTAAGCCTTCTGCTGTTCCCTTAGTAACAAGAGCCTTTACACACTTGATTGCCATTAAACCCTGACCAGTTGCTGACTGGAATACAGAAAACTGCATCTTGCCATCTATCATAGACTGGCAACCACCTACTGTGGCATCTACACCAACTACAGGAATCTTATCCAGGTCATAGCCGTGGCTTGCAAGATAATCAGCTGCACCTACTGCCATGGAATCGTTGTTGCAGAATACTGCATCAAATGGCTGCTTTGTCTTTTCAACAATGGCCATCATATCCTTTGCAATCCCCTCATCCCAGTTTGCACTATCATCGAATGTGATATTTACTGTTACGCCATTTTCTTTGAAATATCTATATACAGCAACAGAACGTGCAATAGCTGCATTATGAGTTAATGGACCTCTTAGCATAACAACATTTATGCTGCTAGGCTTTCCTAAGGCATTCCAAACATATTCTGCCTGATATGTACCAGCATCCTGCTCGTAGCTGCTGACAACCATGTATTTGTCCTTTTCAAGGAATTCCTCGTCAGGAGCACCATTTACATAGATAATAGGAAGATTGCCTGCTGCAACCTCTAGCTGTAATGCTGTACTTCTATCTACTGGCAAGCAGATGATTGCATTATACCCACTGCTTACTGCTTGTCTAATCTGTGCAACCTGTTCATTAACGGAAGCACATCCCTCACCTACATCAAAGGTTACACCTTCAGCAGTTGCATTTTCCTGTAGAGCCTGCTTAAGCAATAGCTTGAAGTCATCATCTGGTGGAGCCGTATAAAATACCTTTACACCCTTACCTGAGCCTCCTGAGCTGCCTCCACTGCTACCACAGCCCGAAAGCATCATTCCTATTCCAAGCACTACTGTCAAAAGAAGTATGGTTAATTTCTTAAAATAATTATTTGTTCTCATTATTCATCCACCTCCTCTTTAACAATCTTAAACTGCTGTACATAATCTGTAAGCGTCTGAGAGGTGTTTGCAAGCTCGTGAGAATTATCTGCAACATCCTGGCTACTTGCTGTAATTGATTGAGCCTGCTCAACCATGTGCTTAGATGTTTCAAGGATTTCATCTGCACTGGCTGCCTGCTCTTCTGATATTGCAGCAACATTTGTTGATACCTCATCAACCTTCTGCACATCCTGAATCATCAAATCAAGCAATTCGTTTGATTTCTCGATATTGGTATAAATCTTATCAAAGGTTTCAACTGCTGTATTAATCAGCTCGCTATTTGCTTCAATGTTCTTGGCACTATTTTCTGCCTGAGCTACAACAGAAGCAATCGCCCTTCCTACATCATTGATAAGGCTTGCAATGTTATCAGCACTAGCTGCAGAGTTTTGTGCAAGCTTTCCGATTTCTGTTGCTACAACCGCGAAGCCCTTACCTGCTTCACCAGCACGGGCTGCCTCGATAGAAGCATTAAGAGAAAGAAGATTTGTCTCATCTGCAATCTCTCCAATAAGACCTACAATCTTTGTAATTTCTTCTGACGCCTTACCTACCTCGTTGATAGATTCAACCAAGGCATCATTACTATTCTTAATTCCTTCCATAGCTGATGAAAGCTGTTCCATATCGGCACGACCCTGCTTACTAATTTCAACAGTTTCTTTCATGCTTTCATTGGCCTGGTTAGAATTCTCTCTTGTATCAGAAACTACCATTGCCAAGGTTGTGGCGTTTTCTGCAATTTCATTTACAGCAAGTGCCAGCTCATCAACAGTATTCTTCAGGTTAACCATAGCATTCTCCTGAGACTGTGATGCATCAAACATGTCACGGCTAACCTTATCACTGTTGTCAGATTCAATCTTAAGCTTATCAGATTCGTCGCTGATGCTGGAAAGCATCTTTCTCATCAGAACTACGAACCTGCCAACCTGTTCACCCATGACACCGATTTCATCATTAGATTCCTTAGCAACCTCAATTGTGAAATCACCATCAGACATTGCTGAAATATTTTTGGTAATGCTAGAAATTGGTCTGATAACTCTTCCAATGATTACACTAATCATTATGCTAATCAAAATAACTGCTACAGCACCTATTCCTATTAGAATTAATCCTAGCTTTTGAATATCTGCCATAATAATGCTGTTTGCTATATAAGAAACAAGCACCCAGTTTGTTCCAGATATTTCGCTAAAAGCAACTGTGTATCCATCAATCTCTTCTGTACTGTAATCACCTGCCGCAATCTTCTTGTAGGCACCCTTTAGGATTGGGTCGCTACTGCTGTCACTAATAGTAGTCGAAACCAAATCCTCATCTCTATGGGCAAGAATCATCATGTCATCTGTGTCTACCAAGAATGAACTGGCATTCTTCATCTTTACACCAGAATTAACGATGATGGAAATCTGATCAAGAGTAACATCTGCTGCTGCGACTCTTAAATCTTCACCACCGTCGTTTACAATACCTGATGCAGAGATAACATACTGACCTTCTTCGTTTTTGTATGGTCTTCCGTATGCCATGTTTACCCTGGACATACCTTCAATAAACCATTGTTGTTCTGTAGGATTTGATATAGATAAATCAGCTCCACGTCCATAGATTACCTGACCTGATTGAGATGCTACGTATACACTGTTAGGTGAATTGTCATTTGTTCCAACATAAGTTGATAGATATTCAACCAAGACTTCATCATCTGGATGCATACCTTCAATTCCCTTTTTGATAGCAGCAAAATTTTCTAGATTTTCGTTCAACCAGGAGCTGATATTATCAGCCTGGTTTCCGATAGAACTTTCAAGATTTGAATCTGCTAATTTCTGCATACTATTTTTTGATAGTATAGAAGAAATAGAAACCAGCACGATAATCATTACAATAACTGCTGGAATAATCAGTAAGAGAAGCTTATCTTTAATCTTCCTTACCTTTTCCTTTTTTACCTTCACTTCACTTGCCATAGTACCCCCTGAATTAACCTCAACTACAACAAACAATAGTATTTTATATTACCTGCGAAAACGTTGTGTTTCGTATTTCGCTCTGGTGCGAACGCAAACCTTAAGCTCCTGTACTCTTGTGTCAATATCGCCATCATCAATTACAACATCAATTGATGATGCCATATTATCAATTAATAGATTGTCAAAATCCATAATTGGTGTTGCTACTAAGAGCTTGTATTTTTCCTCGAATGAATCTGTGTCTAAGAACTCTAGTAGAATTGGGTTTACCTTCTGCTCCATATCTTTTTCCATATATTATGCCTCCTATATTATGTTGTCCACTGAGTTATTTTAGAAAATATTTGTGTAATAAATATGTCTAGCTAATGTTTTATCCCCGAAATCTACAATGATTATTCCATAACTTGTTTCTGGCTTAAGCTCATAGTTTAACAAAAGCTCGTTAAGAGATTTGGCATATCCCCTTGGATGGCCAAATTTACCATCTCCGCTGGTGCTAGTAAAATTGAAAAACCATGTATTTTCATCTGCCTCGCAATTTTCTAAGCCATCTACTACTGCTTCATATTTATTTTCAACTGAATATTTGTATCTATCCTGAACCCATAATCTGTAGTTATCAAATACGTATAACTCGTATGGGATATCAGCTGCAACTCTGTTGTTCTGCTCTGCCCAAATCATATTTAAGCCTGTAATTCCACTGGCCATTTCATCGTTGAAACGGGTAGCAAGAACAGCTCTACCTCTAGCGTCTCCCAAGGTTGGAATTTCGTCTTCTGTGTACCAATAGTCCTTATTGGCCTTAATCTCAGCTAATAACTCCTTTTGGATGTCACTAGTTGAATGATTATCATCTTCTATTTTAATATTTACTATTACTGTTTCTGTTGGATGCTGCTGTAAGAAATCATATAAATCATTAGCCACATCTTCAAAATATATGTACTCAGAAAATAGATTGCCAGCCTTGTGGCAATTAGCGAATTTATGCACAAGCTTAAGCTTGCCATCACTTTTCTTATCATCTATCGCAACTCGTAAATCCAGATATCTGTAACCATCTTCAAGCTGGGTGCTAATATCTGTATCTTGGCAGCGCATTACATAACCTAGCATCACATTTCTCGAGCAAGAATTGTGGGTACCTGGAATAGTAATTTGAGACAGATACACATCATCATTGATGTGACTCATCCATTCAGTAGTATCAGCATATGGCACTGATGTATCAATTGCCACATTGCTAACATTATCATCATCACTAACAAATAGTGCAATCAATATCACAACAATGATTGCAATCATAACCCCACAGATGATTCTGAATATACGTCCTTTGTCCATATGCATGCCCCCAATCTAATATTTTCTAGTATTTACTATTATTTTAGCATTAATTAGTGACAAAGTCTTTTAGTTTCTTTAAAATAAGAACTATGATTGAACGAAAAAGATTACTATCAATAGGATATTATAAAAAAGCTCCCTCATTTACAGGGAGCGATAAAAACAAATGCTATAAAATTGAAAAGTTCTTAGAAGAGGGAGCAGAGGAGCCTGTCTTCAAGGCCACAATGTGGCCAGGACCTTACAGCTCTGAAAACACTCCTGAGGAACAAAAGATTTCTAACACAGCTCCTTTTACAGAAGAAGGATTGCAGGAGCTGGTAGATTGGATGAACGCTACGACGATTTAGCAGCTCTCTTGTTTTCATACATGTCTGCATCGGCACGCTTTACAAGTGCTCTAAAGTCTTCGTCTTTATTTGAATCATAGCAAGCGTCACCTATAGCAACGCCGATATTATAATCGTAGCTTCCATTCATGTTCGCTGTATATATCTTTGTCAAAAATACCTGCTTAAGTCTATCTGTATTAACAGAATGATTTGCAGGAATGATACAGCAGAACTCATCTCCACCTGTTCTATAGCAGTTTCCATATTTGCCATAGACTTCATTAAAAATTTCTGCCACTAAGGTAATGTATTCATCACCTGCTTCATGGCCAAAGGTATCATTACACTGCTTTAATCCATTGGCATCTGCAACTACTGCAACTACACCTTCCAGATTTTTATTACTATCTACATGACTTTCAAAAGCGTTTCTGTTTAGTAGTCCTGTCATACTATCTGTAAGAGCGAATATCTCTAGCTGCTTAACCTGATTACCCTTTGTAATAATTTCGTTAGCATCAGTAATCATATCTCTAGCAAGAATAAATATAAAAATAAAGAATATGTATCTTCCGATTCTGTCTGCATCGCCAGTTGCAGAATAGAAATGAATAATATCAACTATGCATGATACTGTGAATACCGATAAGCCAACAGCACAAATTTCTATGTGCTTTGTTATTCTACGATGTGCCAGCTGGACAAATAAACCAATAACCATATACAAGGCTGCAAAAATCAGCATTACTTGCATGATAATAAGGCTTTCTCTGAATTCTACTATCTTAAGTGCATGCAATGTTGTTAATGATATAAACTGAATTATGGCTGCCCATATTATTATCTTCTTAAAAACCTTGCCATATATGTTCAAATAGCTGTCGAAGAACATAATGAATGGTGGGACAACAAGCATTAAGCAAAAGTAAGGTATGATTGAATTGATAATCTTGTTTGTAAACACAAGAGTAGCAAAGTCTGTTTCATTGATAGACCATAGGCCACAGAAAAATGTAAGCCAGCCAAGGTAAAGTAATTCTTTTGTAAGATGCTGCTTTTTCTGCATAAAGGCATAGTATCCCAAAATAGCCAAGCTTAGCATTAATATCAAAAGACTGGTAACGAATCTTGGCAGGGAATCTAACAGTATTGAATTGTACATTCCATAGGAACTACCGATATAGAATTCAGGAACCTGGTCAGCTACT